>CAXREW010000001.1:0-2764 GCA_964229455.1 Flavobacteriaceae bacterium
ACCTCTTCCTTCGGTTTAACGTTCGATTTATCATTTACCCATTCTCTCGGTTGCTCATGTGGCTTGTGGGGGTGAGACTGGTGGTGGAAGGTAAAATGCCTTCTTCCCAGCACCTCGTAGTAAGCAACCATCAGGGGATTTTAGACTCATTGCTCCACATGGCCTTCAGTCCTTGCATGGTGATCTCGAACATGCTCATTCGCAACATGAAGGTCATTGGCTCGGTTATGGAACTTCTGGGCTTCGTATTTGTGGACAGGAGCAGACGCATGTCGATTGTGGAACTGCTGCAGCCTGCTACCAGCATGATTGCACAATCGAAGGTCAACATGAGTTTCTTCCCCGAGGGCAAGTCAAGCGATGGCGTCGAACTGCTTCCTTTTCATGCTCCTTTCTTCAAAATCGCCATTGATTCGGGTTCAGGAGTTCAGCCGATTGCATTCAGATGGACACACGCCAATGGCCATGAACTTAGCAAGCAACAGCGGATTACATTCACCTACCTCGTGAAGCATGGATCCATCGTTCAGCACCTGTCCAATCTATTGGGTTTGCGAAAAAAGCGGCTTGTTGTCAAGGTGCTCGCGCCCATTTCTGCCGCGGAGATAACTGAAAAGAATTGGACCCGAAAAGAAGTCTCTCAACAGTCCGAAGACATGATCCGGAGAACGCTTGAAGACGACACCATCTGGTAAAATACCGTGTCCGCATTCACCGGACTCGCAAGGATTTCTGTCACAAAAAATCCCCGCCACCGTTGTTGGAGCGAGGATTTTGAAAGTAGCCCGTAGGGGAATCGAACCCCTGTTTCCAGGATGAAAACCTGGCGTCCTAACCCCTGGACGAACGGGCCAAATGGGGCGCAAATATACTGCAGAGATTGCAATCGGCAAACCCCCGCAAACTTTTTAGCCCAAATACGCGCGGTACATCCAGACGGTCTTTTCCTGCTCGCGGATGTAGTCGCTCATCAGCGCATTGGTGCCTTCGTCGCCGGCCTCGCCGGTGAGCTGGAGCAACGCCCGCTCACGCAGCAACAAAACACTGAATGCAGCCACACAGTGCTTCAACGCTTCAGGACCGTTCGAGATATCCTTCACCGCATGCACATCGGTCGCAGCCAGGTAAGCCTCGTAGGAATGCAACGGACGGCCACCGAGGGTAAGGATGCGTTCGGCAACCTCATCGATCTTGAGTTGGAGGTCCGTGTAGAGCTCCTCGAATTTGGCATGCAACTCGAAGAATTCGGCGCCGCGGATGTTCCAATGGAAGCCGCGGACGTTTTGGTAAAAAATCTGCAAGTCCGCCAACAGGCTGTTCAAACCTTCAACCGTCTCAGCGGTCACTTGGGGATTGAGTCCGATCGGGGTGTTCTCCATAGTCGTTCAATTAGTAAGCTCGTGCAAAGACCACGCGGCGCTCCGAGGGCGCTCCGGTGCGGATGCAGGTGCCGGCTTCGCCGTCGTCTTCCAACGGACTGCAACGGATGGTGGCCTTGGTTTCTTGCTTGATGAGGTCTTCGGTTTCGGATGAGCCGTCCCAATGCGCCTCAACAAATCCACCGGCGTCGAGCGCCGCTTTGAATTCGTCCCATGTATCCACGCGGGTTGTCGTTTCTTTCGCGCGCTTCGCGGCGCGGTCGAACAAGGCCGTTTGGATTTCCTCTAGCAATCCCTGCACATGGTCCACGATGCCTGCTGCTTCCACAATTTCCTTGGACTGGGTGTCGCGCCGCGCCACTTCAATGGTTCCTCCGGCGAGGTCGCGGGGGCCCATGGCCAAACGCACCGGCACACCTTTCAATTCATACTCAGCGAATTTCCAACCGCTGCGCTTCGTGTCGTCGTCGTCGACCTTTACGCGTACCCCGGCTGCCTTCAATTTGTCGGCGATGCCATTGAGCGCTCCGACGATTTCCGCCATTTGGTCCTCACCCTTGTAAATGGGCACGAGTACCACTTCGATAGGAGCCAGCTTCGGAGGAAGAACGAGTCCGGCATCGTCCGAGTGCGTCATGATCAAGGCGCCCATCAAGCGGGTGGACACCCCCCATGAGGTGGCCCACACCAATTCCTGCTTGCCGTCGCGCGTCGCGAACTTCACATCGAATGCGCGGGCGAAGTTTTGGCCGAGGAAATGCGAGGTACCTGCTTGCAACGCCTTGCCGTCCTGCATCATCGCTTCGATGCAGTAGGTGTCGACTGCGCCGGCAAACCGTTCGTTCGCTGTTTTGATGCCCTTGAGCACCGGCATGGCCATCCAACCTTCTGCAAAGTCAGCGTAGACGTCCAGCATTTTGCGTGCTTCCGCCACAGCTTCTTCTGAGGTCTCGTGGGCGGTATGCCCCTCTTGCCAAAGGAACTCCGCTGTGCGAAGGAACAGCCGCGTGCGCATTTCCCAGCGTACGACGTTGGCCCACTGGTTCACCAACAACGGCAAATCACGGTAACTCTGAATCCAGTTCTTATAGGTGTTCCAAATGATGGTTTCGGAGGTGGGTCGAACGATGAGCTCCTCTTCCAACTTCGCATCGGGATCAACCACCACACCGCTTCCGTCCTCGGCATTCTTGAGGCGGTAGTGCGTCACTACCGCGCATTCCTTTGCGAAGCCGTCCACGGGATCGGCCTCCTTCGAGAGGTAGCTCTTGGGAATGAAGAGCGGGAAGTAGGCATTGACGTGGCCTGTGTCCTTGAACATTTGGTCCAACACATCCTTCATGCGCTCCCAAATCGCAAACCCGTATGGCTTGATGACCATACAG
>CAXREW010000002.1:0-3439 GCA_964229455.1 Flavobacteriaceae bacterium
AACGCAACGACGAGGTGAGTTGGATCGCGAGCTACAGCCGGCGCGTCAACCGACCACGCGGCCGTTCCGTCACGCCGTTCATCGACGACAGCGACAGCCGCAACATCCGGCTGGATCAACCAACGGCAGCGCCAAAACGAAGGGTTGGAGATCATCGCCATGGCCCCCTTGCCCGGACGCGGCCAGGCCCGGCTCACCGCATCGGTGTATCACCTGCAAAACAGCGTTGGCGACGTTGAATTTGCCAACGACGCCACCGGGTGGTCCTACGACCTGAACTTCTTTGCCAACCAATCCCTGGGAAGCGATGGGCAGTGGAAATGGCAAATCAACGGCATGTACCGCGGGCCTTCGATTACGCCTCAAGGGCAATTCAATGGGTACGCGTTCATGGACGCCAACATCCAACGGACCCTCATGGATGGCGATCTGACGCTCGCGCTCAAGTTGAGCGATGTGTTCGATACGCGGGAGTGGTCCTACCTCTCTGATTTTGCCAACCTCTACCAGGAAAACCGATTCAAGCGCGAGTCCCGCAACCTGTTCTGGACGGCAACCTGGAAAATCGGAAAGTTGGAAGAACGTCGGCGCCCAGGTGGCAACCGCGGGGGTTACGGCGGCGGAGGCTCAGAGGGCATGGAGTTCTGAGTGCGCCGACATCGCATGCGACTCGGCCTTCCACGGCTGGCGCAGCTTCGGAGTCACGGGATTGTAGCCCTGCGTGTACCGGTCCACCACGGCGTGGAATAGGGGATTTCTGAACCGCACTTCACACATCAAGCGCCGGGGCAGCGCCCCCACTGAGGACTTGATCTCCAGGGCGGTTCGGCCCATATTGACCCGTTTGCTCCTGCGTTCCACCCCCAAACAGATGAATTCCACCAACATGCGCTGGTAGATGGCGTGGGTCTTGCGCAATTCGGGGTCGAAGCCCACAAAAAACGCTTCCGTCTCCTCGCTTCCCACGTACGCGCATTGAAATCCTTTCAATTTGCCATCCAACTCATAAACTGTGACCACAAAATCATCACCCCACTCCGCTTTGGAGCTGAGCAATTCCGCTGCGTGCAACGACCCCAAACGAAATCCAGATCGTTCGTACACTCCCTGATACAGCGCAATGAGCTCATCGCAGCGTTCGGTCAATTCGGCACTGGAAAGCGTGCGAAGTTCGAAGTCGGAAGACAAAGTCATGATGCGCTTAATCTTCGTTCGTGACTTCGTTTTCAGCCCGAGCATGTAGTCGTCAAAATGGCTCCACGCTGGATTGACGTGAAACAGCATCTCCGGATCGAACTCCAAGGGCGTCCAGCCTTGGTGCTGAACTTCCCGCCTTGCACTGCCTTGGATGCGCTGGTCTTTGATCATCACCACCCGCGGTACCTGCACACCGTCCAACCGAAGCGGCTGAAAAACGGTTTCCGTGAGCAAACGGCGCGCCTCATCGGCTGAAATTTTGGGAGACCAGCACTGCCCGTGCTCTCCACTCCCCAATACCGTCCCCACCACGCGCACGCGGAACTGAAACCGTCCATCCTTTCCGTGGAGTAGTTTACTGATGCCGGAAAACCAACTGCGCTCGGATTGCACGTGGCTGTCTAGGTTGACGCTTTCCGCTGTGGTGTCTTCGATGCACGCCAGCCCAATCAGCCTTCCTTCTCGTTTCCATTGCACGGCTGCGACCGGTCGGTCCGGAGCCTGCAACAGCGCGCGCATCATGCGACCATCTAAAAACACGGACGGTTGCTCAGCTGCCGTCAAAAAGGCATCCCAAGTACTCCAATCAACCGCTTCGATGGCATCCGGGCCCCAATGCCATGTGGCTTCGGTCCCATCGGCGAGGAAGGTGGCTTTATGCCCGCTCGGCTTTTGCTTCAACTTCGTCATTTGACCCTTTCCATCCCCACCAAGCCGCACCCAGTACAAAAAGCAACAAGAGCACATTGAACAGCACATCCATCCACGAAGAGCGCTCATGTGCGTACTCCCAGGTGATGGTGTGTTCACCGGCAGGAATCTTCAATGCCCTTAACACGTAATTGGCGCGTAAGGTTTCCACCGGTTCACCATCGATGCGGGCCACCCAACCTTCGGGGTACCAAATCTCTGAGAACACACCCAGTCCCGCTGCAGACAGATTCGCCGCATACTCAAGGTAATCCGGGGTGTAATTCACCAACTGAATGGTGCCTGTGGCACCGGATGCCATGCCATTCAGCGTGCCTGAGAACTCCTCATGGACCACGGCACGCACCGGAGCGTTCAACGCGGCAGTCTTGTTGATCTCATCGGCATGGGATGCGGCCCACTGCCAATCTGATGCCACCCAGGCAAATCCCGCCGCTCCGGGCAGGGCCACAGCATCCGGCATTTGGCCGAAAAGGACATACCGGGTATTGAGCATCTGGTGTCCCACCAGGGAAGCAAATGCCCCTTCCGTATCACCGCTTTGGATTTTTTCGGCGAACCGAGCGCGCTCAGGGGTCAAGACCCGCTCAACAAAGTCTTGGTAACGACGCAATTTCGCCGCGTGGTAGCCGCCCACACTTTGGAAGAAGTACGAAGCGGACGCGTCCGTGAAGGGGTTGTCCCAGCGGAGCAATCGATAAGGTGAACTGAAGCGCATTGCCCCAAATTGACTGACGGCCTCGATCCGGTCTTTATCAGCTCGGGTGAGGCGAATGCCATCCAAACGCTCGAGGTAGTGGTCATACAGCAACGCTGCACGTTCCGCGTTGACCGGGTTGCTCCTGAAGTCTTGCGTCAGTAATTTCATCATCTGCGGCTCCGGGGAAAAGGGGAACGCATGGTCTACTTGTTTGACCCAGTTGCGGTACATCCCATTGACCTTTTCGTCGTTGAAATACCGGCGATCCACGTTCCACAAGTCAATCGTAGTCACGAGGACCAATGCGAGCAACGCCACGGTCGGCGTGAGTTTATTCCAGGCCATGGCGGCAACAAGGCCCGCCAAAATCACGAGTAATCCCAAGGTCCGAAGCACATCCGATCGGAACACTTCGAGTCGTCGGCTCAAGGCCTCTTGGTACCCCAACTGCTCCACCGCCACATCCTTGCGAATGGAAGATTGGAAATCAAAGAATACCTCAGGGACCCCGTAAAATCCTGCAAACAGAACCACCAATCCAAGCGAACTTCCCAACCACCACCATCGGCGCTTGTTGGACATTCCGCTCGGCTGTGTCACCTCCCCGACCAGTTCTTTCAAGCCCAACGCGGCACCCATGGAAACCGTCATAAGCACCAGCACCAGCATCATTTTGGTGTCGCGGAAGTTGCTAAACGCAGGCACGTGATCCAGGAAGAAATCCATCAGCACACCGCCGTCACGGCGGCTCAACAAGATGGCCAACAGGGAGATGACCAACAGCGGCCACCGCAGGCGGTCGCGTCCGGCCACAAGGAACATGAAGAACAG
>CAXREW010000003.1:0-4294 GCA_964229455.1 Flavobacteriaceae bacterium
AGCTGGCCGTTCTCGCTGCGGCTGTCCAACTTCAACCGGATCCAGCTCACGTCATCCGACAAGCCCAAACTTGGCACGGTCTGATCTGCCGGATTCCACGCTTCAAGCTCGACAACTTCGGCCAGCCCCATCAGGTCGGCTTGCAGGGAATCCTCCAGGACCTCCACGCGCTTTCCGATGAGCGATTGTGCCACACCGGCCGCAGCCACCGCCATGAACACCAATACGCACCACGCGCGCCACTGCCGTGTTCTTGTGGCAATGGTCATCACACCTCCAGTCTGAATTTGAGGTTCAACTCCCCTTTCGGACCGTGCACCTGGTGAACCATGCCTTCGGGGTCTTGCCAAATGCCTTCGAGCAACGCCCGAACTTCCGGCTGGACATCGTCGAGTTGTTCGGGGAAGGTGTACCGGGCGATGGTCGATCGCAGTTTAGGCGTGGGGTAGGTGAAATACCCATCATCTCCGATGCCCTTTTCTGTGAAGAAAGCGAGCGGCTTTTGCATGCGCCGGGTGACCGGCGATGTCAGAGCAAATAGGTGCCTGCCACCGACCATGGTCAGGGTGGCCATGGCTGCCTGGATCATGAAAGTGGCTTCCACGCCCATCCCGGCCATCTCAATGCTGTTCCACATCCCCCCTAATTCGAAGGCCCCTTCCTCCACGTACTGTTCCATGTGCTTGCCGAGTTGGGGATCTTGGCCACCAATGGCCTTCATCAACGGCAGTTGATCGACGGTTTGAGCGCCAATCATGCGCGCACCGCCCAGCACACGACGGTTGCGGCCATCTACCCCTGTTCCCTGCCCCACCGCTGCAATGACAATGACATTAGGATTGCCAATCCAATCGCGGTTGAAGGTGGTCAACTTCTTGATGCCGTAAGCCTGGAGCACCGCCTGGTGGCCATCCACCAATTCATGGCAGATGTCCGCATGCTGGTCGGCACGGAACACGTGCACTTCAGCCTGGGCAATGCGTTCTGCTTGCCGGGCGCGATCAATTGACGGATTCAAGGAGCTGCTCATTCCATTCCAGGTAATGGCGAGCATCTGGAACGTGCTCACCGAGAAAAATACTTCGGATGACTTGGGCCGCATGGGCTCCCCCCGCGGCTACGTCGGTATACAGTTGGGGCCAGCCAACCAGCGTCGTACCGACGGCTTGTAAACTCGCCACGCCGCGCTCCGATGCTTGGCTCACATCGATGAACGCATCGAAAAACTCCGGCTCCCAGGCCGAGGCATTGCGCATGGCCTCGAGCATGGTGTCGGAAATCCGGCCATGCAAGAACGGCGTATCCGCCTCATCGTAGCGTTCGATGTCAATCATGCCACGGTCAGAAGTTTCCATGATCAGTGGAATGCCATTGGCCTTGGCGTGCCAGCGGAGGTTGGCCTTGGCGCGCACTTGGTCACACGCATCGCAAAGGAAGTCCAACCCTTCCATGAATGCCTCGGCATTTTCTGCCGTGAATCCATTCGTAAACAACTCCACTTCGAAGTAGGGATCGACTTCAGCAATGGCGCGTGCACTGGCCGCCGCTTTCGGCAAACCCAAATGGTGCACACCGGTTTGAATGCGATTCAGGTTGGACAGCTCAAGCACGTCAAAGTCCGCCAATTTCAATTTGCCACACGTGCGTTCCATGGCCAAGGTCATGGCCAGTGCACTACCCACCGATAGCCCGGCGATGCCCACACATTTTGAAGCGAGCAGGTCCTGCTCCTCAGCAGTAATCTTGTTGCGGTTGCGGTTGGTGCGCACAGCGATGAAGGCCGCTTCGGGCAATAACCGCACCCACGTCTGCCGCCACGGGAACCATGCCCAAGTGCCGAATGCCTCCCAGCCTGCCTCGCCAATTTGATTTTGAATGGCTTGGGCTAGGACGTCAGGCTGCTGCCGCAAGGAAGGCGTTTCCGTCACCAACCACTCCACCAACTGTTCCTCGAGGGTGTCGACGACTTCGCCTTTCCGGTGACGCATGGCTTCTTCGCAAGCCGTGCGTTCTGCGCGGTTTTCCAGCCGGTAGAGAACAGGCTGTGTGGCGAATGAGGTGGCGTCGGTTGACATGGCGTTAAACCCGTGAAGTTCGTGGGTAAAGCACGGGATGGAGGGTGCAGCAGATTATGTTTTGAACACGGCGACTGTGAGAATCTGCAACCTTTTCGGAACCACACTCGTAACCTCGGCCAAACGCGATTTACGCTGCATGACACCCTTTAACTCCACCCCGCTCATTTGGGTCGCCTTCGGAACCAACGCCGAAAGCGAAAGCTTTGCGGAACGCATTCGGGATTTTTCTGAAGCACACGCCCTTGCTGACGCCGATGTGTCGGATACGGAATTTGTTCATGCCAACGCCAAGCACCAATCGGCATGGCTCATTGTCGATGAAGAAATGCAAGGCGATTCGACCATCAAGGCATTGGCTAAGCGAGCTGCTGAAGCGCACGAGTATTTTCGGTGCATGATCGTCGGTGAAGCAGACACGGAGGCGTGGCCAGCGAACACCATCGCCTTGTCATCCGACGCCCTTTCAACGGCGGTCATCGATCGGCTGCGAAACGAATCGCATGTGTTGCGCATCGCCATCAGTCGTAACCGCCACATGCGACGGCTCCAACGCCGTTGAGGCCTATTTTCCTTGGTAGATCTTGACGTGGCCGCGCGCGAGCGCATTCGCCATTTCTCGGATGGGTTGTAGCGCCGATTGGGTTTCCAACGTCACATCCTCTTTTCTCATCTTGAGCACCAGCCAACCGTACAAGGCGGTCAGCATGGTTTCGGTCGGATGGCGCATGCCCTCCCCCATTTTGTTTTGTTCCAATTCCTGCAAAATCGGCTCCGCAGTCTGGAAGGCGCTGACGTAAATCTCGTCTTCCATGGGACCAGTGAGCAAGTCATGCAACAAGGCGAGTTCGGTCTGCACCTCAAGCACATCGGAGATGTGGCCTTTTTCTTCCAGTTTTTCCCGTTGCATCTGCGTGTTGAGCTTCAGCAACCAATCGCAATCGGCCCCACCCTCTCCGTTGAACAAGCCTTCAATGGCTGTTTCCGAAAACTGGGCAGCACGCACCAAATCCTCCATCTGCCAGACGTACAAGACGTACTCGACAATGTGGGCGTTTTTCTTGGCGGCTGCGGTACTCATTCTGCGCTCTCCTCCGAATTCTCTTCTACGGTCGGTGGTTCGTACCGTTCGTTCATGAAGTCCAACAGTGCATTGGTGATGTCGTAGTCAGGTGAACCATAGAGGACACCCTCACCGGACAAGCCCCAGTTCAAGACTACTTCCAATCCATTTTCTTCGGCAAACACGGATACCTCTTCACTCAAGCGCGCCGCTACTTCCGCTTGGAGCTGGTTCTCCAACTGCACCAAGCGTGTTTGCGATTCGTTTTGAATCTGAGCGAGCTGCGCTTCGATCTCGTACAAACGCGACTGGGCGATTTGAACCTCATCCTCAGCCACATTGGGTCCGCTGGCGTAGGCAATCAGTTCTTGAGCCTCTTCCTGCAAAGGCGTGGCCATGCGCTCTACAGCCATTTGGGCTTGTTGAACCGCTACGAATAAGGCGCGTTCGCGCTCGGCGATGAATTCGTAATTGGCCTGAATCGAGTCTCCGTGAACGTAGGCCACGGTGGCCGCCTGCCCTTCCTGCAAAGATGCGGAAAGTTCAGGGGTCGAGTTGCCGAATTGGATGTAGGTCAAGATGGCGAGCCAAATGCCCAGGCAAGCGATGAGAATGGAAACAAGCTGGTTGTTCATGAAATGGGGTTATGGGGTGTCTTGAAGCAACAGCGCCCGCATGGAGACAAAGCATTTGAGCACGTCGTCGGCCATGCGTTCAGCACTTGATTTTACGTCCTCGAGGGAAACTGTATCTGCGTCGAATTTGTACGTCTGTTCGTAACGGTCCAACTCGTAGCGCAACTGGTACTTATCGTTCCAGTGGTTGATGGTGATGCGCATGAGCGGGTGCGGTACGTGGGCGACGGTTCGCATGGTTTTCGAGTAACTTGAGCGCGAAGATAGGCCTTCAACCATGGGAATTCAGCGCACTTGGCCCCCACCGCTCGACGACGTGCTCGACGCCTGTCCGACGCGTGCGCTCCAAGAAATCGCCTGGTGCGTGGGAAGCCCTTCATTGATGGGGTCAAGCCCGGGTGTGAACCACAGTGGGCAGACCGCTGCGGCGGCAGTTCGACGGGGTTTTGAGGCGTGGATGCAATGTGCGCTGTCAGCGGGGTTTGAAGGCGGGTCGCTCGAACAAGGACCGAGCAAACGGC
>CAXREW010000004.1:0-4395 GCA_964229455.1 Flavobacteriaceae bacterium
CTGCCGGGAATACCTCGAGGCCAAACTGAATGCTGACGCTGATGCAGCGATTTACGGCGTCAATACAGGATTCGGAGATTTGGCATCGACGCGTGTTGGGGCCGAAGCCTTGAGCCACTTGCAACGAAATTTATTGGTGTCCCACGCATGTGGCGTGGGGGAGGCAGTCCCGGAGGACGTGGTGCGCGCCATGGTATTGCTCAAAATCAAATCCCTTGGAAAAGGGCACAGCGGTGTCCGGTTGGAAACCGTGCAGCGCCTCGTGGATCATTGGAACGCGAACCTGTTTCCTTTGGTGCCGTCGCAAGGCTCCCTCGGTGCAAGCGGAGACCTCGCTCCATTGAGTCACATGGTGTTGCCCTTGATTGGTGAAGGCGAAGTGTTGATCGAAGGAACCCCTGTTCCTTCGCGGGAAGTGCTCGCTGCGAAAGGATGGAACCCGCTGGAATTGGGGGCGAAGGAAGGCCTCGCATTGATCAACGGCACCCAGCTGATGCTGGCGTACGGCGTCATGGCCTTGGAGCGGCTCGAACGGATTGCGGATTGGGCGGATGCCGTGTGCGCTTGGTCGTTGGAGGCCTGGCACGGGCGAATGGAGCCGTTCGATCCCGCCATTCACCAGGTGCGCAATCAATCCAACGCTGAACTGGTTGCGCGCAACGTGACGGATTGGCTCAAGGGGAGTGCTTGGCAAGACGTGCCCCGTACCCAGGTTCAAGATCCGTATTCGTTCCGGTGCACGCCTCAGGTGCACGGAGCCAGCCGCAATTCGCTGGCGACAGCCCGGGCAGTTTTAGAAAATGAGGTCAACGCGGTGACCGATAACCCGCTCATTTTTCCAGAACAGGACAAAGTGCTGTCTGGGGGCAATTTTCACGGCCAACCACTGGCTCTTCAATTGGAGGCCCTCGCGCTGGCGGCGCACGAATGGGGCAGCATTTCGGAACGCCGGACGTTCAAGCTGCTGTCAGGCAAGCAAGGGCTGCCCGCTTTCCTCGCTGCAGATCCCGGTCTTAACAGCGGGTTCATGATTCCGCAGTACACCGCAGCGTCCCTGGTGTCACAGAACAAGCAGCTCTGCGCCCCCAATGTGGTGGACACCATCGACAGCAGCAATGGGCAAGAGGACCACGTGAGCATGGGGGCGAATGCCGCACTCAAACTTTGGAAAATACTGGACAACGTGGAGCAAGTGCTCGCCATTGAATGCATGACAGCGGCTCAAGCCTGCGACCTGCGAAGGTCTGAAGGCATGGCGCCCGCATTGGCGGGGTTGCAGCGATCGTTGCGCCGGGTGGTACCTTATGTAGCGTCCGATGCCTATTTGCATCCCCACCTGTTGGCGGCGCGTGATTGGATGTTTTCACGTGAATTGTCAGAAGGCGCCGAACACAAAGGTTGAGCACGGGTTATCTTGCTGACGTGATAGAGTTGAAGTCCATTCGCAAGGCTTACCAGTCCGGAAGCCAATCGCTGACTGTGCTTAAGGGCATCGATTGCACCATCGAAGAAGGGGAGTTGGTGGCCATCATGGGATCCAGTGGTTCCGGGAAATCGACGCTGCTGAACGTCTTGGGACTGTTGGATGATTTTGACGAGGGCTCGTATGTGCTCAATGGGCAAAACATGGACGGTCTATCCGAAAAAGCCGCGGCCCGCTACCGAAGCGACTTTTTGGGGTTTGTTTTTCAGAGCTTCAATTTGATCAGCTATAAAACCGCCCTCGAAAATGTGGCGCTTCCGCTTTATTATCAGGGCGTTCCTCGAAAAGAACGACAGTCTAAAGCACTGGCCTACTTGCAGAAGGTGGGCTTAGCTGATTGGGCTGAACACCTGCCCAACCAGATGAGTGGCGGGCAAAAACAGCGCGTGGCCATCGCCCGTGCCTTGATTGCCAGCCCTAAGGTCATCCTAGCAGACGAGCCGACGGGTGCCCTCGATTCAGTCACCTCGGATGAGGTCATGTCGCTGCTCAAGGAAATCAACAAGGAGGGAATCACCATCGTGGTGGTCACCCACGAAAATGAAATTGCCAACCAATGCGACCGCATCATCCGCTTGAAGGACGGTCGGATCGAAGGAGCCTGACAACTATGGTGGACCGGGATACTTGGCTGGAGATTTTCCATACCGTGCTCAGCAACCCGCTGCGCACCGGTCTCACGGGCTTAAGCATTGCCCTGGGCATCTTCATTTTGGTCGTCATGCAAGGCCTGGGTTCAGGATTGGAATCAGGCGTGAAACAGACCTTTGGCGACGATGCAGCCAACCTCATGCAGGTCCGGACGGGCAATGCACAGCTCGCGTTTCGCGGCCGAAAGCCCAACAGACGCGTGGAATTGCACAACGCCGATGAGCAAGCCATGCAAGACCACTTGGATACGGTTCCGGCGTGGAGCCGACTGGTGTACCGCTGGGGTTCGACGGTCCGATTCAACAACGAGCAGGGGTCGTACGGCGTGCGCGGCGTCGATCCCGACCAACGTGAAATCGGACAGGTGAACCTCACGTCGGGCCGATTCGTCAGCGAGCGTGACATTGACCAGCAACGCAAGGTCGCGGTCATCGGTGGTCAGGTATTGGAAGACCTGTGGCCTCGAGGGACTCGACCGGAAGATGCCGTGGGTTCCTTGATTCAGGTGCGCGGCATTCAATTTGCTGTTGTGGGGACGTTCAATCAGACCGGATCCCGGTGGGAAAACCGAAGTGTTTACGTGCCATTTAGCACCGCACAAAAGCTATTTTCAAACAGCGATGTGGTCAGCCGGGTGGCCATTGGCACCGGGGAGGCTTCCATCGATGAGACGCGGGAAACGACGGCTTCGTTGACCACTTGGCTCAAGGACCGATTGGTGGTTCACCCCGAAGACGCGGAAGGTGTGTGGGTCGACAACCGCAACGAGGAGGCAGAAATGTTTCGGCAAATTTTCGGAGGTATTCGCTTGTTCGTTTGGTTCGTCGGGATGATGACGCTGCTCGCGGGAGCCATGGGAGTAGCCAACATCATGGCCATCGTCGTGCGCGAACGCACCAAGGAGAGTGGGGTGCGAAAGGCGCTGGGAGCGACCAGTGGGAGCATGGTCGCGCAGATTGTTCAGGAGGCGGTGTTTCTCATGCTCATCTCCGGATGCATCGGGCTCTTGGCCGGCACGTGGTTGCTCCAAGGAATCGCGCCGTTTGTCGACCATGAATTTTTCAGCAATCCCCGCGTCGATTTCCGTTCGGCATTGTTGGCCCTGGGGGTACTCGTTTTTGTGGGTGTTATCAGCGCCATTGGGCCGGCGTTGCGCGCTGTCTCCATTCGACCTGTAGAAGCATTGCGAGATGAATGATTCCCACACACCGAAAAGGCGCACTTGGCGTCCCGACTGGGACGGATTTTTGGAGATGATCCAGGTTCTGCTCCAAAAACCGGTGCGCACGGCGCTCAGTGGGTTGGGGGTAGGCTGGGGTCTCTTCATGATCATCATCACCATCGGTTCGGCCAATGGCCTGCAGAACGGGGTGTCCCAAGACTTGGGGGACATGGCCAAAAACAGCATGTTCATGTGGACCCAAAGCACGAGCATGGCGTACAAGGGGTTTCAGCGCGGTCGCCCCATTGATTTGACCATTTCTGATGTCGAATACTTAGCAGCCAACAGCCAAGTGCTGGAAGCGGTGGCACCCCAAACCCCGCTGGGCGGATGGCAGGGTTCGAACAACGTCCCCCGCGGCTTGAAAACAGGGGCCTTCACGGTGTTTGGTGAATACCCAGAACAGCAACTCATTGAGGCCCGACCGCTCTTGACCGGCCGCCACATCAACGGCCGCGACATCGAAGACAAACGCAAAATCGCGGTCATCGGCGAGCGCGTCCGGGACATCCTTGTCGCTGCAGGCGAAGAAGCCATTGGCGGTTCGATTCGCATCAATGGCGTCACTTTCACCGTGGTGGGCGTGTTCACCTCCATGCGCTCAGGTGAAGATGCAGAGGAAGATTTGCAGAGCATCCGCATTCCCTTTACGGCATTCAACCAGGCCTTCCACATGGGGGATGATGTAGGGTGGCTGTGTGTGTTGTTCGATGAACAGGTGAACGCTGATTCCGCAGCGGCGGAAATCATGTCGGTCCTCAAAGCGCGGCTTTCCATCCATCCGGACGACAACCGGGCCTTTGGCCATTGGACCGTTGCGCGGGAATTTGAGGAAATTCAATCGGTGTTTAGCGCCATCCGTTGGGTGAGCTTCGTGTTCGGTGGATTGGCGCTTTTAGCGGGCATCATCGGCATCATGAACATCATGCTCATCACCGTTCGGGAGCGCACCAATGAATTGGGCATCCGACGCGCGTTGGGGGCCACCCCGGGCGTCGTGGTGCGGCAAATCATGGGAGAGACCTTGATATTGACGGTC
>CAXREW010000005.1:0-5799 GCA_964229455.1 Flavobacteriaceae bacterium
GCGTTGGGCCTTGGTGTTCACAGTTTGGCGGTAGGAGCTGGAATGGGCACCTGCGCCACAAGCGATACGTTGCTCCTTGAGGTTGTGGCTGCCCCTGAGTTGAGCTTTGCCGAAACGGCCGATGCCGCATGTACCGATTCGGAGGTGTTGTTGACGGTCGATGTGATCGGCGCGGACTCCGTAGAATGGCACTGGGCAGATCAAGCGGTATCCACTGATTCCTTGCTTTTTGCAGCTGCTTCCGCAGGGACTGAGCAATTTGAAGTCTTCGCCTACGATGCCGAATCCGGATGTAGTGCGAATGCTAACTGGCAGGTAACCGTTCACCCCGCGCCGGAATTTGACGTGCTTTCCGATGTGGATGCAGGATGCAGCCCGTTGCAAGTGGCCTTCTCTGCGGATGAAATCACCGGTTCATCGGAGTGGAATTGGTTGGTAAATGGTGAGGAAACGGGTTCAGATGCAACCTTGGAGTTGACTTTTGATACCACGGATACGCTCAGCACATCGATTGTAGGGGTGAGTCTGGTGGATGCCAATGGGTGCGCCGGCTTCGCGAGTAAAGAAATTCAGGTTTGGCCTCAGCCCAATGCTGAGATTGAACTAGAAGAGGCCGTCGTATGCGGATTCCCTTCATCGGTTCAAGCGTTGGCAGAAACGAACGCTGGAGACGAGGTGTTTTGGAACATAAACGGTCAACCAGTTGCTACGGGCGATACGGCTTCGGTTTCGTTGCTCAGTCTCGGCTGGCACTCGGTTGAGGCGGTCTTGTCCAATGGATGGGGGTGTACCCAGGTTGTGGTGGACTCCATCGAAGTCCTCCCACTGCCTTCGGCCGCTTTGAGCGCCGAACCCATGATGGGGTGTGGACCGTTGGAGGTGCTATTGAATGTGGCTCCTGGTGAAGCCGAGCCTACGTTGAGCTTGCTGCATGAGGGAAGCACATCAGTGCTTTCTGCGCTTGATTCTGCTCTGGTATTGAGCCAGCCGGGTGCCTACCAGCTGATGCTGCACGTTGTGGACGATCGCGGTTGCGAAAACACCGTCGAACTTGCCGACAGCATTACCGTATTTCCAACTCCCTATGTGGACTTCACAGCAAGCCCGTACGCAGGAACGTTTGAGAACCCGGACCCTCTCAACAGTACGTGGTCGTTTGAAAACCTGTCTGATGAAGGTGAGGCCTTGTGGGACTTCGGCGACGGAACGCTTTCGACCATTTGGAATGGCGCGCACACGTACGACCAACCGGGAACGTACGCGGTGAATGTGATGGTGGTCAATGCGTTTGGTTGTGCAGGCGAGGCGACCTTGGAGGTCGAAGTGGAAGAAAACCTTCAGGTGTTCATCCCCAACGCATTTACCCCGCCAACGAATGGCTATTCGGATGGTGTCAACGACGGGTGGCGTCCTGAAATTTCAGCCCCAGAATTGGTGGACAGCTATTGGTTGCGTGTATTCAACCGCTACGGTCAACTCGTTTGGCAATCCCATGATCCGCAGGAATACTGGATTGGCCAAGCGGCGCAAGAAAGCGACCATTTCGGGATGAACGATGCGTACACTTGGGTTTTGCGCGTGGAATCCCGGGCTCAACGTCCTGCTCAGCGGGAGTGGCGCGGCCACGTGACCCTCATCCGATGACGACGAACCGCACACTGCGGCCACCATCAATGCGGGCGACGTAGGTGCCTACAGGCCAGCCGGCTACATCCAGGACGCCCCGTTCGAAGCGAAGGTCTGCAACCGGAACACCGTATGCATTCCATACCTCTATTTGCCGTGCATCATCCCAGGTGATGCATTCCCGCGTTGGATTTGGGTAGCCCATGGCGCCAATAAATTGAGGTTCCTCAACGGTCAGTGCAGCATCCCGGATGTGGATGTTCTCCACGGATTCGAGGGTTTCATCGACCATGCTCCAAAATTCACAGGGAAGCGTTCCGTCCCAACCGGGCTCGGGGTCCACCAAAACAGTGAAGCGCTCTCCAGGATAAATTTCCAATGCATTCGGCTCAAAAGGGGTTGGGAGAGGGCGTCCGTCGCTCATGTAACACGTAGCATTCAATTCCGGTGGGAATTGGCACACCACGCGGCTATAGGCCATGGATCCCAAGCGAAGTGCGAGCGGCTGGCCCGGCTCAAAGTGCACGATACGCTCGGGGGCTTCGAGCTGGCTACCCGACTCACCGTTGATCATGAACACGTCTGGACGGATGTCGTGGAAAGGGTAGGAGCCCACCGGATCTAAGTTGGTGGCGACTTCCAGGTCGCTAAACAGCAAGGGGACATCCTCAGCATAGGCAGGTCCGCCTTCATACAAGGTGAAGTCCGGACGGGTGACCAAGACCATGCCGTACATGCCCATTGTAAGGTGCAACGTCGTTGTGACGTGGCAGTGGTAGAGGAATGTTCCGGGGTAATCGGCGTCGAAGGAATACGTGGCATCGTCCCCCGTCGTTACCAAAAAGCTCGTTCCGGGGACGCCGTCATTCGCTTGGTCGACATCCAGCCCGTGCAGGTGGATGGTGTGGCTCTCAGGACTCGGGTTTGTGAAATTCAACTGAACTGACTCGCCCTCGTTGTAGGTGAGTAGTGGCGCGGGGAGGGTGATGAACCCATCGGCTACCCAGCCGTATCCCCAAATTGGCACTGGTGTGCCATCCGGCAGAAACGTATACCCTTCCATACCCGAAAACAGCTGCGGAGGCTGCTGCTGGGCGTGAATTGAAGTCGCAAGACAGGCGGTGCTGATGAGTGTCACCGTGCGAAGAATGTGCTTGACGGTGCTCATTGGTCGACGATGATTTGCGTGAGCATGCCACCTGGGTAAAAGCCCGCGTTGGTCACGGCGATGAGGTTGTGGTCGTGCACCGGATAGATGCCGGCTTGATTGGCAACCAATTGCACCGTTAGGCCTTCTCCTTTCTTCACGGGAACGGTGTCTTTCGACCAGCCGATTCGGGCGGGTTGCAGGTTGCTGGTAAGCACCTCCACATGGAACCCGTGGAAGTGCAACACGTGGTCCATTTGTCCGTGGTTCGCCACGGCAATCCAGCACGTGTCACCCAGTGCGAGACTAACAAGGGCATTGGGATCCTCGAGGGTGGTGGGGTACGTTTGCTCGTTGATGGAGAAGTAATTCGGAACATAGGCTTCACTCGGGTCGGGCTCTGTGCCGCTGCTCCAAGCTGCCATTTGACCGGTTTCCCAATCACACAAAGTCCAGTGAAACAAGGCAGGGTATCCATCCGACTGGAGCCCCACTTGCAGCATGCTCTGCGCGCCCAATCCGCTGCCCTCTCCGTCAATCAACCCGAGGCGGTAGGTTCCCACGGGCAGAGCGGGCAAGTCGACCACAGTGGTATCTCCGGGTTCAATGGTGATGCCTTCGGTTTCGCCCATGAGCAGCGCCCAAACATGGCTCGTGGAGTCTGTATTGACAATCACGAGGTTCGAAGCCATACCGGCTTCGCGTTCAAGGATGGCGTTTTGCTCGGACCAATTGGCTGAGGAGTTCAGCCTGAGTATTTGTGGTGCTTCGGGGAGTTGATCCCACGTCCCTCGCATGATAAACAATGAATCCTGTCCCAATGCAAGCACCGTTGCGAGCACAAACCCCGTGGTTCCGATGCATTTCAAAACAAGGCGAAGACGATTTGACATGATGCTAAAATAAACTACTGAGCTGAGTTGTAGGTTCATTCGATACCTGAAAAGATGAACGATAGGCGTAGTTTTGCCTCGCATGAACAAGAAAGCTTGGCTCGAGTTGATGGAAGCTGGTGTCCGGGACGCGTTGAACCGCCTGCAAGCTGACATGGCAGCGCTTCAGGAAAGCAGGCAAGCGGATACCAAAAGTTCAGCAGGGGATAAGCACGAAACAGCCCGAGCCATGGTGGACCAGGAGCTGCAACAATTGAATCAGCAACGGGAAAAGGCACAGCGCAACCAATCGGAGTTGCAACAATTAACCGATGCGCCGTGCGAAGTTGCAGCGCGCGGTGCCGCGGTCGAAACCGAGCGCATCATCTATTTCATTTCCATTTCATTCGGTAAACTGCCAGTGGTGGGTGCCAAACCGGTGTATGCCCTTTCGCCAGTATCCCCCGCTGCTCAAGCCATGCTCGGAAAACGAGCAGGAGAGGGTTTCGAAATCAACGGCGCGAAGCACGCCATCCTGAAGGTCTACTGATACTGGGCAAAATGTTCCACGCTCAGCGCGTCACGCACCGCTTTTTGAGAACCGGTGGTTCGGAACCGGACGGCTTTGTGCTCGTTCGGGAAGAGCATGAACCCGTTTTCTTCGAACTGCACGCCCTCCAATTGAAGCCGCACCCCCAGTGCGACGTGATCGGATGTCAGCACCAAAGAGTCGCCTTTCCAGACCGTGTCAATGGTGGTGTTGGGCCAGTCTACGTCTGCGGGCTTTGCGTGTAGGTGCGTTCCTTTGTCGAGAACGTTTCCTGCACCATCGCTCCACGTCCAGCGCAGGATGCCTTTTGAAGTGCGGAAGGATGCGCCAAGGTCGAGGTCATGGTGGGAGAAGGCGGGCAAATCAATCGCAAAATTTTCGGCATGCAACGTGTCACCCTCGATATTGAGTAAGGCTACCTGAAGGGCGGTGGACTCCAATGCCTGAGGTGCGTCGTTGAAGGCGACGAATGTTTCGATGGCGCGCCCGTGAGCCCGTTGAACACACCGGGGTTTGTTGGCTTGCTGAACGGCATGGTGCGCCAGTTTCCAACGTCCGTAATAATCCACCGTTGACCACGATACCGTCGGCCAGACGTCACTCAGCTGCCAGTACAACGAGCCGGCATAACGTCCATCGCTGGTGCGGTGCCGTTCGAGCGCTTCCCGCAGTCCAAGGGCCTGGGTGAATTGGGTTAGGTAAATCCACCGTTCCAATGGGGTGTGCAAGGTGTCGTCCGTTACAGGGTCCGCAGCATACCGACGGGCGTAGATGCGCATCATGCCCCAACCGTCCAGCCCGGGCTCCAGCCACTCCATTTTCGAGCGCTGACGGAATTGCAGTGCCTCGTCTTCGAAGGCACGAACCCCCACCTTTGAGAGCGTCCATGCATCGGGCAAACTCTGCAATCCGTATTCGCTTGCAAATCGTCCAATGTGTTCTGAAAAGAAGTCGAAATCCAGCGTGTCAAACCATACATGCCAGGCATGTTCATCCCCCGAATCCAATGCATATTGAGCAAGTGACTCTCGAGAGGGGGAGGACGGCCAATAAAAGGCATCGGATTCTCTTTCCACGACCGACGGGAGCGCTTGGTGGAACACAGCTGCATAGGCCTCCTCCGTCGCAATCGAATCTGCACCGTGCAATTCAAATAAATCAGGCCAGCCCCACGTTTCCCAGGCCTTTTGCGACTCATTGTTGCCGCACCACAGCGCGAGTGACGGCCTATGACGAAGCCTTTTGACTTGGTGCACTGCTTCAGCTTCTACGTTGGCGACATAGGCAGAGTCACTGGGCACCATGGCGCAAGCGAACATGAAGTCCTGCCACACCAACAGCCCGGCGGAATCGCAGAAATGGTAAAACTGTTCACTGGGATAGGAGGCACCACCCCAAACCCTCACCATGTTCATGTTGGCATCGATCGCACTTTGGAGCCTGGTCAATTCGCTTTCGCTGCCGCGCACCGTGAAAAAGTCCGCAGGAATCACATTGGCTCCCCGGACTTGGACCCGCACTCCATTGACGTGACAGGCGAACGACTGGCCCCATGCGTCTGGCTCGCGAACCCATTCGATGGTTCGGAGTCCAATGTTCCAATG
>CAXREW010000006.1:0-4009 GCA_964229455.1 Flavobacteriaceae bacterium
CGGCCCAGTACATTTTCGCCAAGAGCCCCTACACCGTTGCTGGCAAGACGGGCACGGCACGTATCGCAGGGCCCAACGGCTACGACGGGCGCTACCGCGCTTCGTTTGCTGGCTACTTCCCCGCCGAAGCACCTCGCTACTCTTGCATCGTCGTGATTGCCGACACCCGCAGCGGTGTGTACTACGGTTCGAGCATCGCCGGTCCCGTGTTCCGTGAATTGGCCAACAAGGTCTACGCCACCGACCCCACCTTCCACGAAAGCAGCCAGGGCCTATTGACCGAAGCGCACCGCTTGCCGGGTGCAAAAGACGGCGCCCGAGAAGAATTGATTAGCCTGTACACCGCTTTCGGCCTGCCCTACACGGGGGACAACACCAGCGATTGGGTGACCGTCACGACCGGCGACAGCGCCGCTGCCCTCACCCCCCGCGCCATTCAACCATCACACGTCCCGGATGTACGGGGCATGGGACTGCGCGATGCGCTCTACCTGCTCGAAAACGCTGGGCTGCAGGTACAAACAAAGGGGTCGGGCACCGTGCGCCGGCAAAGCTTGGCGCCGGGATCTGCCATCAACCGCACTTCATCCATCACCATCGAATTGTCTTGAACGCATGAAACTCCTAAAAGAAATCCTCTACGGCACGCGCATCCAAGACATCTTGGGCAACACCCACGTGGCCATTGAGGATTTGGCATTCGACAGCCGTAACGTGAAGGCCTTTAGCCTGTTTGTCGCCATTCGCGGTGTTCATGTGGACGGCCACGATTACATCGAACAAGCGATTGAGAAAGGCGCAACCGCCGTGGTGTGCGAGCAACTGCCCGAACAACGCGTCGACCACGTGACCTACGTCCGTGTGTTGGATGCCGCCATCGCCCTCGGCAACATCGCGTCGAAATTTTACGATGACCCCAGTGCCTCGATGAAGGTGGTCGCGGTCACGGGAACCAATGGGAAAACGACAACGGTCAGCTTGCTCCACCGTTTGTTCCGCTCAATGGACCGCCGCGTGGGCATGCTGTCGACGGTCGAAAACCGGGTACTCGATCAAGTCGTGCCGGCCAGCCACACCACGCCCGACGCCCTCCAGATGCAACAGCTGTTCCGTCGCATGGCAGATGCCGGTTGCAAGTACGTGTTCATGGAGGCAAGCTCCCACAGCATCCACCAGCACCGCCTCGCGGGCACCAAATTGGCGGGAGCTGTTTTCACCAACATCACGCACGATCACCTCGATTACCACGGGGACTTCAACGCTTACATCCAAGCCAAGAAAGGCCTCTTTGACTTGGTCGGTGCAGACGCCTTTGCCCTCTACAACCAGGACGATTCCCACGGTCCTGACATGGTACTGGATTGCAAAGGGCACGTCAAAGATTATGCCTTGACCTCCATGGCTGATTACCGCGGGCGCGTGGTGGAGAACACCCTCGAAGGTTTGCAGCTGCACCTCAACGGCCACGACCTCTACAGCCAATTGATTGGCGATTTCAATGCCTACAACCTGTTGGCCGTGTATGCGGTCGCGGTGGAATTGGGCATGGACCAAATCGAAGTGCTCACTCACCTGTCGCTCCTCAAGCCGCCAGCCGGCCGTTTTGAGCGCGTGCAGGCCCCTGAGGGCATCACCGCCATTGTGGATTACGCCCACACGCCAGATGCCTTGGACAACGTCCTGAAGACCATCGACACCTTCCGCGCAGGCGAAACCCAGGTCATCACGGTGGTGGGCTGCGGCGGCAACCGCGACAAAACCAAACGGCCCGTCATGGCGCGTGTGGCTGCGCAATGGAGCGACCGGGTGTTTTTGACCTCTGACAACCCCCGCGACGAAGAACCCGATGCCATCATCGATGATATGCGTGCGGGCCTCGATCCCATGGATGCGAAAAAATGCATCGCCATTACCGACCGTCGGGAAGCCATCCGCATGGCTGCCCAACTCGCCGGGGAAGGCGACATCGTATTGGTCGCCGGCAAGGGCCACGAGACCTACCAAGAGATCAAAGGCGTCCGCCACGATTTCGATGACCGCGAAGAACTCCTGAACGCTTTTAACCCTGCCTGATGCTGTACCACCTCTTCACCTACCTCGATTCCGTGATGGACGTACCCGGCGCTGGGTTGTTTCAGTACATCTCCTTCCGTGCGGGCATGAGCCTCATCACATCGCTGGTCATTGGCATCCTTTTCGGCAAGCGCATCATCGAATGGCTGCAGCTCAAGCAGGTGGGAGAAATCGTGCGTGACTTGGGATTGGAAGGGCAGCTGAACAAACAGGGCACACCGACGATGGGCGGCCTCATCATCCTCGCGGCCATCCTCATTCCCACTTTGCTTTTTGCCGACCTGACCAACATCTACACGCAGATGATGCTCTTAGTCACGGTGTGGCTCGGAGCCATCGGTTTCATTGACGACTACATCAAGGTCTTCAAGAAAAACAAGGAAGGACTCGCGGGACGCTTCAAGGTCATTGGCCAAGTCGGCGTGGGCATCATCGTGGGCTCCATCATGTGGTGGCACCCCGACGTGACCATCAAGGACCCCGCCGACCGCGAGTATTCCGGTCAAGTTGTCGAAATGACAGCAACCGATGGGACCGTTTTTGAAGTGTTTGAATCCGATAGCGGCCTCCCCATTTGGGAAGCGAAAAAGTCTTCCGAAACCACTGTGCCGTTCATGAAGGACAACAGCTTCGATTACGAGCGACTGGTGGCTTGGATGGGCGACTGGGCTGCGGGCTGGGGCTGGTTGGCGTTTATCCCATTGGTCATTCTCATCGTCACAGCCGTGAGCAACGGCGCGAACCTCACGGACGGCATCGACGGCTTAGCTACAGGGAGCAGTGCCATCATCGGATTGGGCCTGGCGGTACTGGCCTACGTTGGGTCCAACATCGTAACGGCGGACTACCTCAACATCCACTACATCCCGCGTTCGGAAGAGCTGGTGGTCTTCATCGCCGCTTTTGTGGGCGGCTGCATCGCCTTCTTGTGGTACAACGCCTTCCCGGCGCAAGTCTTCATGGGTGACACCGGGAGCTTGGCCTTGGGCGGCATCATCGCTGCCTTTGCCATCGCCATCCGGAAGGAGCTGCTCCTACCGGTGCTCTGTGGAATCTTCCTGATCGAAAACCTATCGGTCGTCTTGCAGGTCGGGTGGTTCAAATACACCAAACGCAAAACGGGTGAAGGCCGGCGCATTTTCTTGATGGCACCGCTTCACCACCACTACCAGAAGCAGAACATCCCCGAGTCCAAGATCACCGCGCGGTTCTGGATTGTCGGCATCCTGCTGGCCGTTGTCACCATCGTCACCCTGAAAGTTCGATAACTCCATGTCCCACCCTATTGTACCCATACTCGGAGCAGGAGAAAGCGGCACAGGTGCTGCCCTGCTCGCGGTGCGCCAGGGTTTGATGCCTTGGGTCAGCGACGCGGGTGCGGTATCGGCTGACCGTGCCGCTGTGTTGGATGCTGCTGGCGTGGAATGGGAGGCCAACGGACACGATGAGGCACGTGTACTCGACGCGGCCACAACCAGTGCCCCAATCATCAAAAGCCCAGGCATCCCGGAAACCGCTCCGCTCGTGGAGCGCGTCAAAGCGGCCGGCGGAGAGCTTATCAGCGAAATTGAATTTGCCAGCCGGTATGCACGCACCGACGGACAACGCGTCATCGCCATAACCGGGTCCAACGGCAAAACCACCACCACGGCCCTCATCGCGGCGTTGTTCGAAGATGCCGGATGCGACGTGGCGTGCGTGGGGAACATCGGCAAGAGCTGGGCACGCGATTTGAGCGAACGCCCACGTCCCGCCGATTACCAGGTGGTGGAGGTGAGCAGTTTTCAGTTGGACGGGATCAACTCCTTCCGGCCGGACGTCGCGGTGCTCCTCAACATCACCCCGGATCACCTCGACCGGTACAACCACGACATCGAACAATACGCCGATTCCAAGTGGCGCATTGCTTCTCACCAAACCGACTCGGACCTCCTCG
>CAXREW010000007.1:0-2286 GCA_964229455.1 Flavobacteriaceae bacterium
GCCATGCAAAACCTCGGTTGCTGCTACTCCCTGGCTCGCGAGAGCAGGAACTCTAACGCATGTTGCCGGTGATTATCGAAACGGCAAAAGGCCTCCCGGAATTTGAAGCAGTGGTCGCAGGCGCCCCGGGAAGAAGCGAGGCCGACTACCGAATAGCTGCAAACGCTGGTATTCCGGTTGAATTCGGACACACGCGCTCCTTGATGCGCTCTTGCGATGTCGGGTTAGTTACCTCGGGCACCGCCACACTCGAAGCAGCCTTGCTCGGGCTACCCCATATTGTTTGCTACAAAACAAGCCCGATCACATTCGCCATTGCGCGACTCTTGGTGAAATCGCCCTGGATTGGTCTGCCGAACATCCTTCTGCAACATGCTGCGGTTCCGGAGAAGATTCAATCCCAGTGCACGCCAACAAGCCTGCGGGAATCCGTCTTGGCTTTGCACGATGGGGCAGGCTTCGGGACAGGAGCTGAAGACCAACTGGAACAGTTTCAAACCCTCGCTCAAGCGTTGCAAACGGAATTACCGGCTTCGCAGCAGGTTGCCGCATCCATTTTAGCCGGGAGATGACGAAGAGGGGCCTTCTGCTACTCGTGAGCTTGCTTCAAGGAACAGCGGCCTTCAGCCAGCCCGAATCCATCATTACCGTTGGCCTCGAGGATTTCAGTGATGCCACCGAGGTGCGTTGCCAAGCCGTGAACGGTGATTTCGAATGGCTTGTCGCTGCCAGCGGCCAATTGGAATCCGTCGCTGCATTGGACGGCACTCACTCCATTGCCAAAACGGAAGGTGGATACACGCTTACAACAAAATCCGGCACCTTCAAATCCACGTATTTCATCCTGAGACCCGACAAAAACCTAGGCCGAGTTCGGCTCATCTCAGCGGCAACCGGTTACCGTCAATACACCGGAGCGGTTCATTTTTACTGGCACGCCTACCAATGGCACGTCGCTTTGGAAACGGAACTGGAGGAATACGTCGCAGGGGTGCTCGTCAGTGAAGTTGGAAAAGGGCATGCACCGGAACTTTACACCGCTCACGCGGCCGTGAGCAGAACCTATGCGTTGAACACCTACGGTCGGCACCGCCTTGCCGGATACGACGTATGCGACCAAGTGCATTGTCAAGCGTTTGATGGGATGTCTACCGTCAACGACACCATCCGCCAGGGGTGCCGCGCGTCAAGGCATTTGGTCATCTGCGATCGATTGGGGCGGCCCATTCCGGCTGCATTCCATTCCAATTGTGGCGGTACGACACGCAGTTCGCGAGCCGTTTGGCAAAAGGCCTCCCCTCACCTTGTTCCCGTCCACGATGGAGCATGTGCCCACGGAGCGCACGCCCAATGGGAAAAGGCAATCAGTGCCAACGATTGGGAGGACTGGCAAATGCGGCGGGCAAATGAACCCGTAAACCATGCAGAATCGCGCGATAAATTTGGATTGCCAAGCGATCGATTTGACGTGCGCGTTGAGGGGGACGTTGTAAAGCTGTCCGGGCGCGGATTCGGCCACGGCGTCGGCATGTGCCAGGAAGGTGCCATCGTCCGTGCTCAAAACGGCGCCTCTGCTTGGGCCATTTTATGCACCTACTACCAAGAAATTCGGCTGCGTCCCTTGCAGGAGATTACAATCCCTGAAGCGCGCGGCGTTTGGGGTAAGTGACCACGTAGCCGAAGGAGAGGGTTTTCCGTTCGTTCGGACCCAATTCTAGGTCCCAGACCACTTGACCTGAAACCGGATCCAACCCTCCCCCGCTCAGCCCCAACACCTCGACTTGGATGTCACTGCCCACGGCCACTGGGATGGCATCTTGAATGGCCACGGATACCGTCCGGTTGTGTTGATGCTCGGCCGTGATTTCGAACGACTGTGTGGTCTTGCGTGAACCTCCAAAAACCGTGCTGGTGCATCGGTCCATGACCCGTTCACGGTTGGCGCGAACTCGAGTGTCCTGCCCCAATGGGATGTGCAGGGTGTCACCGGGTGCCGGGAGTTGCATGGAATACGCCCCGCGGTACATGCCCCCCGCGATGACTTGCACACGCCCGGGAACAAGTCTTGAGGCAGACCATTCCCCGGAGTTAACCAATTGGTAGGCTTCGTCCGAATATTCGGGAAGCAACAAGAAACTCAGCTCACCGGCGAGGTCAAAGGATTCAATGAAAATACGCTCCGCTGTGCCGTCCCCTCGGATGGCAACAGGAGCCGATGGAGCAAATTCATAGCGTTCGATTGCATTGGCGGCAGCCGAGCGATCAGCGCGCAGGTCATCAAAACCA
>CAXREW010000008.1:0-3370 GCA_964229455.1 Flavobacteriaceae bacterium
TCATCAAGTTGCCCAATATCAGTGCGTCCATCCCGCAGCTGAAAGCAGCCATTGCCGAATTGCAAACCGCAGGCTTCGCCCTGCCCGACTACCCCGAAGAACCCGCGAACGACGACGAGCGCGACGCCAAGCGCCGCTACGACGGAGTCAAAGGCTCAGCGGTGAACCCCGTTTTGCGCGAGGGCAACAGCGATCGCCGAGCTCCCAAAGCGGTGAAGGCGTACGCTCAAAAGCATCCCCACAGCATGGGCGCTTGGTCTTCCGACTCGAAGTCACATGTAGCGCACATGGACGGAGGCGACTTCTACGGCTCCGAAAAGAGCCCCACCGTCGCTGAAGCCACGGATGTGCGCATCGTGTTCAAAGGAGCCGACGGCACCACCAAGGAGATGAAGGGTGCTTTCCAGCTCCAGTCGGGCGAAATCATCGACGCCGCCGTCATGGACGTGGAACGGTTGAAGGCGTTTGCACGTGCTCAGATGGCCGATGCGAAAGCCAACAATTTGCTCTTCTCGCTGCACCTCAAGGCGACCATGATGAAGGTCTCCGATCCAATTCTTTTTGGCGTGTTTGTCGAAGCGTTCTTCGCTCCGGTATTCGAAGGGTTCAAGGCAGAGCTCGAAGCGGCAGGTATCGACTCCCGCAACGGTTGGGGCGATGTGGTGAAAAAAATGGACAGCCTTCCAGAAAAGACGCAGGCCAAGCTGAACGAAGCCATTGGCGCCGCCTTTGCCGCCGGACCGGACTTGGCCATGGTGGATTCCGACCGCGGCATCACCAACTTACACGTGCCATCGGATGTCATCATCGATGCCTCCATGCCCGCGATGATTCGCAACTCGGGTCAGATGTGGGACAAAGCAGGTCAAACACGCGACACGAAGGCCGTCATTCCAGATCGATCCTATGCCGGTGTGTACCAGGCCACAATCGAATTCTGCAAGGCCAATGGGGCCCTCGACCCGAAGACCATGGGCAGTGTATCCAACATCGGACTAATGGCGCAAAAGGCCGAAGAGTACGGATCGCACGATAAGACGTTTGAATTCCCTGGTGACGGTACAATCGTGGTAGAAACCACATCCGGCGAGGCGTTGATTAAACAACCGGGCAAGGCGGGCGACATCTTCCGGATGTGCCAAGTGAAGGACGCCCCTATTCAAGATTGGGTGAAGCTCGGCGTAAAGCGGGCCCGCGTCACCGGCAACCCAGCCGTATTCTGGCTCGATGAAAATCGCGCTCACGACGCAGAACTCATCAAGAAGGTCAAGGCCTACCTCCCGAACCACGACACCGATGGACTCACCATTGAAATCTTGGCCCCGGTTGCAGCCACTAATTATTCATTGGAGCGCATTGTAAAAGGTCAAGACACCATCTCCGTGACGGGCAATGTCCTGCGGGATTACTTGACCGACCTCTTCCCCATTTTGGAAGTTGGTACCTCCGCGAAAATGTTGTCCATCGTGCCGTTGATGAACGGCGGTGGCCTCTTCGAAACCGGAGCGGGCGGATCTGCACCGAAGCACGTGCAGCAACTGCAGGAGAAGAACTACCTCCGCTGGGACAGCTTGGGCGAATTCCTCGCCTTGGCCGTATCCCTTGATCACTATGCGGACCAGACAGGCAATGAAGAAGCCCGCGTGCTCGGCCGCTGCCTCGACGACGCGACCGGTCGATTCCTCGACGAAGACAAGAGCCCGACGCGGCGCTTGGGTGGCATCGACAACCGCGGTTCACACTTCTACCTCGCACTCTTTTGGGCTGAAGCACTGGCAGCACAACAAGAAAGCCCAGCACTGCGAGACGCCTTTGCCGAATTGGCTACAGCCATGCGCGCTAGTGAATCCACCATTGTCGAAGAACTCATCGCCGTTCAAGGCGATGCTGCCGATACAGGTGGCTACTACCGAATGGACGACGCAAAGGCTGCGGCCATCATGCGTCCCTCTGCCACGCTCAATGCCTTGATTGACTGAACTGAGCGCAGGCCACAAAAAAAGGGGAGCTTTTAGGCTCCCCTTTTTCGTTGGATGTATTCTGGTTATTGGTAAACCCGCACGTAGTCCACGGCCATGAAGACCGGGAATGTGGTGGTTTCGTCCGGGTAACCCGGCCAGTTTCCACCTACAGCCACATTCAGAATGAAGAAGAATGGGTTGTTGAACGGATACGGCTGGCCATTCATCATGCTCGGGTTGATGTTAAAGAATACCTCGTCGTCCATGATAAAATCGATGTTGTCTTCCGACCAATCGATGGAGAAGACGTGGAACTCTTCGTCGAAGTTATCCGGGTAAATGCTCGTGGACGATCCCTGGTGAGTCCAGTTCGGCCAGTCAATGCCCCAGTGCGCTGTGCCGTGAACGGTACCAGCGAGGTGGCCGAGCAATTCCATGATGTCGATTTCACCGCAGGCCGGCCACCCCTCATCGGGATAGTTGGCACCAAGCATCCAAATCGCAGGCCAAATCCCTTGGCCTTTGGGAAGGATGGCACGCACGTCGATCCGTCCGTATTGGAATTCCTGCAGATCGAGGGATTTCAATCGCGCTGACGTGTAGGCGTTCTCGCCCACTTTCTCCGCAACGATGAACAACTTCCCATCAGCGACAAAGCTGTTGTTGGCGCTGTTCGTGTAGGTCTGGAGTTCGTTGTTGCCCCAACCCCCACTGCCATTGCCCAGGTCATAAGTCCAGTTGCTCAAATCGATGGCCTCGCCTTCGAATTCGTCCGCCCAGACCAACGCCATTCCCTCGTAGGAATCAGCGGCATCATAGCCTTCGTCCGAGATGTAAATCATGGTGTCGTCGTTCCGAATGCCTACGCTCGCTGTAGGCGCACCAATCTTGACGTATCCGTTGACTGGATTGCTCAGCTCCACCGTGAAGAACTCATCCGGTTCGAGGTACTCGTCGGATACGATCTCAATGGAGATGTCTTTCGAAAATTCTCCGGGCTCAAACACCAAGGTTCCAGACACCGGAATGAAATCATCTCCCTCGGCAGCCGTGCCCGGAATGGACGCATAATCAACGGTCACCCGCTCCGTGTTGACTTGACCGAGGGTAACGGTCAAGGTCACGGCGTCTACATCAGCCGTTTCAAAGATGGTGACATCGTTGGCCCAACGGATTTCCGAGTTTACCGAGGGTTCTGGATCACCACACCCCTCGCATGAACTCAATCCAACTGCACAAGCCAACACCAATATTCCGTTGAGCTTTTTCATCAGATATCGACCACGAAAATGAGGGTAAACCAGCCGGCCGACTGCTGGCAGTCTCCGGTTTGAATCGGACCATGAATGACCAAGCGGTCTTCGGTGAGTTCCAAGATGTCATACACAGGACCCGAATCCCATACGCCC
>CAXREW010000009.1:0-5730 GCA_964229455.1 Flavobacteriaceae bacterium
GGAACAAACGGTGGAGCAAGCTGACCGTTGTCGTTTTCCCGTTGGTTCCCGTGACCGCGACCACCTTCATCGAGGCACTGGGGTCGTTGTAAAAATTTGAATCGATGTTTCCCAATGCAAACCGCGCGGCCCTGACCCGGACGTAGGTGATGTGCTCGGCGCGTTGCTCGGGCAGGCGCTCGCAGACAATGGCCGTTGCGCCTTGGGCGGCCGCTTGTTCGATGAAGTCATGTCCGTCAACGCTCACGCCAGGAATGGCGACAAACAGACTGAAGGCCTTCACCTTGCGGCTGTCAAACGCCAGGTCCTCAATGGCCACGTGGGTGTTACCCAAGATGTCTTGGATGCGCGTGCCGTAAAGGATTTCTTTCAGGAGTTTCATGCGTTCAAGACAATTCGATGGTGATGGATGAAGTGCGGTTGATGGCGGACCCAGGCGCTAAGCTTTGCCGGCGAACGGTGCCCGATCCTTTGGTCTGTACCTGCAGCCCAGCGTTTTCGAGTAAGTAAAGCGCATCGCGCAACCCCATGCCGCGTACATCCGGGACGTGCGACGGTTGAATGGCTCGGGGGGTGAGGGCGGCAGCGCTGTCGCCGGTCGTGACGGTCACCCAGTCGCTGGTGTTGTCGCCCGAGTAGGGCAGGCCAAAAGCGGTGTACAGGCTGATTAATTCTTCTCGGGCTCCGTCTTTCGCACCCGGCAAGCGGTGCGCTTCGGTCAGCAGGCCTTGGCTGCTTTCGTGGAACGTGGGGTCGGTGGCGTAGACCTTGTTGGCCAATTCGCGGAACACCGGACCGGCGATGCTCGAACCGTAGTACACACCGCTGCGGGTGTCGGCAATCACGACGATGCAGGAGTAGCGCGGAGCTTCGGCGGGGAAGTAGCCCGCGAACGAAGCGCGGTAGCGCCCGTCGTAACCGTTCGGTCCCGCAATGCGCGCCGTGCCCGTCTTGCCGGCGACCGTGTAGGGGCTCTTGGTAAAAATGAACTGGGCCGTTCCCTGGCCTTCCGGGTCGGCCACACGCCGCATCATGCGCTGGCAGGCTTCCAGGGTGGTGGCCGAGCAAATGCGCTGCTTTACCACCTCCGGCTCGATGGTGCGAACGACGCTTCCGTTCGATTCCAGCCGCTCGACCAATTGAGGCCGCATGAGGGTGCCACCGTTGGCAATGGCATTGTAGAGACTCAACGTTTGCAGGGGCGTCTGCGTGACCTCGTAGCCGATGGACATTTGCGTCAAGGAAAGCCCCGACCACCGGCCGCTCCCCACCTCGGTGTAGACTTGCGGCTGCGACTCACCGGCGAGCCGAATGCCAGTGGGTTCATGCACGCCCAATCGCTGCAAGCCGTCCAAAAAGGCTTGGGGGTTTTCCCCCAATGCGCCTTTCAATGTGAGTGCCGTACCGACGTTCGAACTGACTTCGAAAATCTCCTCGGTGGTTAGAACGCCATATCCGCCTTGGTCGGCATTGGAATCCGACATGCGTTTGCCGTAGAACGACACGACACCATTGCCCGTGTCGATTTCATCGTCCGGTTTTACACCACCGCTTTCCATGGCGGTAATCAGGGATGCCAATTTGAATGTGGATCCAGGCTCCACGGCCGTACCAATGGCGTGGTTGAAGGACTCTTGGTACACCGATGGGGTGTCGTCCGTGCCTTCTTGGGTTCGGGTCAAGTTGGCCATGGCGCGGATTTTGCCTGTCGCCACCTCCATCAAAATGACGGTGCCCCACGCAGCGTCGTGATCTTGGAGCTGTCGACGTAGGGCATTGCTCGCGACGTCCTGCAAATGCATGTCGATGCTGCTGATGACATCGTATCCGGCCACGGGCTCGACGATGTAGTCATCCGAGACGGGCATCCATTGCCCTCCGGCGACGCGGCGTTGCAACTGACGGCCCGTCACGCCCGCGAGTTCTTCGTTCCAGCTGGCTTCCAATCCGACCCGGTTTTCGTCGCGGTCGATGCCGATGGTTCGGCCGGCCAAGTCGCCGAAGGGTTTGCGGCGATGCTCGATCCGCGCGAACTTAAAGCCACTCTTGAACCGGCCGCGGCGAATGAAGGGCAACTCGATCAGTTGCTTTTGCTTGATGTATGAAACGCGGCGAGCGACGAGGGTGTTGCGGCGGCCCATGTTGCGTCCGTTGCGCAAAATTTCGCGGTATTCAGCGGGGTTTTTGTCGCCCAGCACGTCGCTGAGTCCGGCGCACAAGTCGTCGAGTTCGCGGTCAAAAATGTCCCAATTGATGGCTTCGCTTTTGCTGTCCCACCGTACTTCAAAAACGGGCACCGAAGTCGCCAAGACACTTCCGTTGGATGCGTAGATCTGTCCGCGCGCTGGAGCAATGGATTGAACGCTCGATTCAAAGCGTTCGCCCACGGCGTTCCATTGTTCGTGTTCCGCTCCCTGGATCCACAGGATGCGGCCAAAAACGGCCAGTCCCAGGACGACGAACAAGCCGAATGAAAGCCAGGTGCGGTTGCTGAATTCCCGTTGGTTCTTCATGGCTCAACGGATTGATATTCCAGCAGGAACGGGGGTTCGACATTCTGGCGCAAGCCCAACTCGGCGATGTTTTGTTCGACCGTGCTCTGCTGGAGCTGGGTTTCGAACTCGGCCTTGAGGGTCTTGTACTCGGCGCTGAGTTCTTCGAGTTGGCGTTTGGTTTTCAGCTTCTCGCGTTCCAACCGCTCAAACTGGTAGCCCATGGCGATGTACGCAATGAATAGGACGCTCACAAAGATGAGGTAGGGGATGTGGCGGGTGACGCCTTCGCGGGTCAGGAACTCGCCGCTCAAGATGTCCCGAACAATGGGGCCGATCGAATTTTGGGTGCGGCGTGCGGCACGCTCTTGTGGGCTGCGCTGCTTGCGGCGTTTGAACCAGCGGGTGCGTGGAGCCGTTGCGCCGGCGGTAGTCGACTCGTCGTTGGTCAGGATGCGGTTGCGCGGCTTGGCGGCCTTGGCGGTGCGCTGGGCTTTTTTGCGGGAAGCGGCTTTGGCCTGCTGATCCGCCAGCTTGCGCTTTTGTTCCTCTTGGGTCGCGATTTCAGCAGCAGTCAGCACGCGGTTGCGCGGGCCGGCATTCGGCTTGACCTTCGGTTTGCGGAGGAAGGAGAAAAACTTCTTCATGCGGCCAAGGAATTGATCTCGTCCAAAGACAAGGCAGTTCGAGTGGCCACCCGCAGCCGAGCGCTGCGCGATCGGGGGTTGCGGGCCTGTTCTTCTTCGTCGGCGACGACAGCCTTGCGGTTGAGTGGGGCAAATGGGCACAATGCAGCGCCCTTGAGGTCGCGCTTGATGTCGTCCTCGAAGTTGCCGGAACGCATGAAGTGCTTTACCAGTCGGTCTTCCAAGCTGTGGTAGGAGATGACCGCCAACCGACCGCCTTCCTCCATCAGGTGGATGGTGGATTCGAGCAGCGCCTTGAGGGCACCCAGTTCGTCGTTGACTTCGATGCGAAAGGCTTGAAAGACCTGCGCGTGGAACTGGTTCTCCTTGCCTTTGGGAGCGAGGTACTTGGTCGCTTCCATCAAATCGCCTGTCCGGACAATGCGCTGGTCTTCACGAGCGCGGGCAATGGCGTGGGCCACCTTGTCGGGCCTCTTTAGTTCACCGTATAAGCGGAAAATCCGCGTCAAGTCTTCCACGGTGTAGCTCGCGGCAATGTCGGCAGCGGACAGTCCGTCGCGCTGGTTCATCCGCATGTCCAAAGGCGCATCGAAGCGGGTGGAGAATCCGCGCGCACCCTCGTAGAATTGGTGGGAGCTAACGCCTAGGTCGGCCAGCAAGCCGTCGATGCGACGGACGCCATTGAGGCGGAGGAAATTGCGGGCGTGCCGGAAGTTTTCGGGAATCAGCGTAAACCGCTCATCCGTCAAAGCGTTGGCGTGCGCATCGGCGTCTTGATCGAATCCGTACAACCGGCCGTCAGCATCCAGCGCCTCTAGGATGAGGCGGGAATGACCGCCACCGCCGAACGTAGCGTCCACGTAGATTCCGCTCGGAAGCTGGGGGGCACCAATCCCTGCGATGCTAGCGTCGGCCAAAACAGGAACGTGGTAGGTGCCGGGATTCATGGATTAATTCTCGTTGTTGGGTTCGAGGTCTTGGCGGACCTCTTCGGCGAGGGTGCCGAAATCAAAGTCTTCGGCGTCATCGAGGACGCTCTTGTCGTAGCGGGCTTTGCTCCAGAGTTCAATCTTCTCGCCGAGGCCGGATACGATGATCTCATTGTCGGCAGGCAATTGAATGCCGGCGTGCTCGAGCAATAGGGCGGGAATGTTGATGCGGCCAGATCCGTCGAGTTCGACGTGGGTGGCTCCCTTCATGAATTTGCGTTGGAACAGCTGGTGCTTGCGGTTGTACCGGCTCAACCGGGACATCTCGCGGTTCACTTTATCCCATTCGGGCTGCGGGTAAACCACCAAGCACCCTTCAAAAATGTCGCGGTTGATGACCAACCCATTGTGCAACACGGTTTCCAGCTGCTTTCGCAAGCGTGCAGGGAACATCAGGCGCCCTTTGGCGTCGATTTTACACGTGTATTCTCCGAGCAGATTGAGCATGATTGTTTGGAATATCAAAATTACCCAAGATTTCCCACTTTCTCCCACCTTATGACACTTTCTCCCACTTTGTGGAAAAGTTTTAAAGACGGAAGTAGGGATAAGTCAATTGGGCCGGGGATTTGCCGGATTTTGGCCTGAACGGCGGGATTTCGCTATCAACACGTTTTCAACAGGACATGTGAACAGCGTGCAGGGCGCTGTGGGCGAATGCGCTCGGATTGTTCGACCTTTGCTTCCTAATTGGAATCCATGGATCAACCTGCCATCATTGAACGCGGCCCGTACAAGTATGTCGAGGCCGGCGAGGGCGAGCCCCTGATTGTGCTCCACGGGTTGTTTGGCGCCTTGAGCAACTTCAAAGACGTCTTCAGCCATTTCTCCGATCGCTTCCGGGTGATCATCCCCATGCTGCCCATCTATGAATTGCCGATGCGGAAGACAAGTGCCAAAAGCTTGTCGGAGCACATTGAAGGCTTTGTAGCGGAAATGGGGCTCGAAAAAGTCCACCTGTTGGGCAACAGCCTCGGCGGTCATGTGGGATTGATTTTCACCAAAAACAACCTTGAAAAGGTGGCGTCATTGAGCTTGACGGCCAGCAGTGGATTGTACGAGAACGCATTCGGCAACAGCTTTCCACGCCGGGAAGACAAGACGTTCATCCGCGACAAGGTGGCCGTCACCTTCTACGACCCCAAACACGCGACCGAAGAATTGGTGGACGAATGCTTCGAAGCCGTCAACAGCCGGGAAAAGGTCCTTCGGATCCTGGCGATTGCCAAGAGTGCCATCCGCCACAACATGGCGAAGGACTTGCCGGCGATGACTGTGCCGGTGTGCCTGATCTGGGGCAAGAACGACATCATCACGCCGCCCGAAGTTGCCGAAGAATTCAAGGCGGGCTTCCCCGATAGCGACTTGTTCTGGATCGAGGAATGCGGACATGCGCCCATGATGGAGCACCCCGAAACCTTCAACGAAATCCTCGAGGCGTGGTACGACGCTCGCGGCATCGGGAAAGCGGGCTGAGCCACCATGGAAGTCAAAACGGCGGAGTTTCTGAAATCGAGTGCGCACCCCAAGGAGTGCCCACCTGCTGACCGTCCCGAGTACGCGTTCATCGGCCGCTCCAACGTGGGCAAGTCATCGCTGATC
>CAXREW010000010.1:0-6131 GCA_964229455.1 Flavobacteriaceae bacterium
ATGTCCGCCACGACGTTGACCTTCCAATCCGGGTGCCGCATGTCCTCTCTCGTAAAAAGGAACGGCGACCCCTCAGCCCAGAAATGTCCAGCGATGAATAGGTTCGCGGCATGGGCATACCGCGGGAAGGTGCTTTCAAATTCCAACGGATCCGTCACGAAATCGTCCATGCTGAACGCTCCTCCATCGGTGCGCGCGTTGTAGTCTTCGACGTCCAAATGCGTGAACACCGGCTCGGGAAAGTCCATGCGCAAAATGTCGTCCGGGTGCAAGGAGCTGAGCTTCATGTGGTCCAGCACTTCACGAGCGCCTTGCCCCACCCGGCCATGGCCTGTGAGTACGATCTTGAAATTCGCAGGGAGGGTGACACCCTTGACGTTTGCGAGCATTTCTTCGAGATCGCGGCAGTCGATGGCTTTCGGCAATTCAAATGATCCACTGCGCAAACCATAGGCCCGCAGCCCGCTGTAGGCTCCAACGAGTCCGGCCCAACGACCGAAGCCGATGATGCGGCGACCGCTGGGGCGCTTCAACAATTCGTAATCGATGAGGCGGATTTTCTTATCGAGGATGGCCGCGAGCAACTTGGCGTTGTACGGCTGCAGCTTGTGCGTGTGGCTGAAGAAGAGGTAGGTCTTGCCGGGCACCAGGTCCTCGACGTTGACCTCCTTCACCCCAATGAGCACATCGCAATCAGAGACATCTTCGCGCACATCGAGGCCCGCAGCGCTGTATTCGGCATCGCGGATGCGGCGCACTGGGCTGGATTGAATGGCAATTTTCAATTGCGGAAAGCGCTCCTCGAGCAGGACGCACTGGTCCGGCGTCAATGGTACACGTTGGTCCGGCGGGGTCTTTCCTTCACGGATGACGCCCAATTTTAGCGGTTGTTCGGGGGTATAAGCCAAATCGTAAAACTTCTCCAGCTAAGTTACACCACGCCCCGAGCAGTATTGGCCTTGATGGCGCAGTTTTCAACGGCTATTGGGCGACAAACTCGTAGGTAATGGTACCCGACTGGTCCACATCCGTCCGGGTTTCGAACACGGATCGGCGCGCGTATTTCAGCGCCGCAGCATTCAAACACGCTTCCGCATCGCCCGCTGCCGACTGTAGCACCCGGGCCTTGGTCACGCTGCCGTCGCGGGCAATCTCCACGTCCACCACCACCTTGCCCGCTTCGAGGCATTGGTAACCGGGTATGGGCAAGTACACGTGCTTCCGGTTCGCCACATCGTACGACACGATGACACGGCCGTCGTAACGCTGGTCCCAACCGGTTAAGGTGTTCACCTGACCGTTTTGGCCATCGTCGGGCACCCCTTCCAATCCGAAGTCTTTTTGATCTGCCGCCAACCGCTCGAATTCCGCCTGCTCCATGGCGCGCAACTCGGCCTCTACCTCCTCCGCCATGCGCGCTTCGTCTTGGGCGCTGCTGGTGGATTGCATCTCCGAGGAAGCCGAAGCATTGGCATCGGCCACGAGGTTCGAAACACGGGATTCCATTTGCGCACGCAACTGCTGTTCGAGGGTCGGAGCCACGCTTTCAGCGGCTTCCCAATCGGCAAATTCCACGGGGATGAACGCATTGGCCGCTGCGGCATAGCGTCCAGCCGGCTGCGTCCACAGAACAAACAACACCAAAGCGTGCAGCGACAAGGTCAACACCATCGCCACCCAAAAACGCTGCGATCGCGAGTTCATCAATCGAGTACGACGGTTGTTTCGCGGCGCCAAGTGTCCACGGTGATGCTCCGGTCTTCTCGGAAATAGTACACCCCGGTTTTGGTTACCACTTTGCGGTAGCGGACAACGAGGTTGCCGGTTCGTACGGTGCGTTCAATGACAAGGCCGTTCGGGATGTCGTAAGACTGCTCATTCACCCCTTGAAGAATGTCAGCATCATCTTCGGCCAATTTGTAATCTTCGGGCGCTCGGGGACCTACTTCCCTCAAGTTGGCCTGCGCCGCTTGTTGCTCGTTGTACGCGCGCTGGCGGGCTTCCTGTTCACGCTGTGCCAGCAATTGCTGTTCTTTTTTCTCACGTCGACGGGCCTCCAACCATCGTTCCTGCGCGCGGGCATTGGCGCCATCTCCGAGGCGGCGGAACCGACGGGTCATGTTCTCGACCTGTGCACGGGATTCGCTGCGGCGATCTTCGGCGGTGCGGGAGAGTCCTTGGAAGAGGTTCCGGAACGACCGCTTCTTGGCTTCCACCTCCGGAACGTTTAACGTGTAATCTTGGGCACGGCGCTCCTCGAGACGGCGCTTCTGGCGGCGTTGGTTCTCCGCGTCGCGGGCGCCTTGTTGGATCATTTCCGAACCGACCGCCTTGGCTTCATCCGCATTGGCTTCGTAAGCTGCTTTTCGCTGTTCCTCTTCCCGTCGACGCTATGCTTGTTGGGCTGCACCGGCCTCATTGATGGCGCGGCCTTGACGCTCGATGTCCTTCTGCGCTTGGAGGTCGCGGTCAACGCGTTCTGCCGCACTGCGCTGGGCGTCACGAAGCAATTGCTCTTGCGCCGCTTTCTTCTCTTCCACCTCTTGCTTTCGAGCTTCCGCCTCGCTTTCCAACGCCGCTTTGTAGTAAGCCTCCACCTCGTCTTTGTCCGAATTGTTCATCTGCTGCGCCAACTTTTCGGCGCGCCGGCGATCCCGTTCGGCTTGTTCTTGACGTTCGGCTTCTTCTCGATCGCGTTCGGCTTGTTGATCGGCCAGTAGCTGGGCCTCCAAAGCTTGGGCAGCTTCGTTTTGGCGTTCCGCCTCCCGTTGAGCGTCGCGTTCCATGGCCGCACGTTCGCGCTCGAGGTCAGCTTCCGACGGTCCTTGGTCGCGCTCCGCAAAATCGTCATCTGAAGCATTACTGGCGGCCCGCTCCGCGCGTTCCTTGCGTGACTTGGCATATCGATCGCCGGGCTTCACTGCCAAGGCATCGTCATACAACCGTTGGGCTTGTGTCCATTGCTGACGAGCATAGGCTTCGTCGGCAGCTGCAATGGCTTGGTCATAGGCCGATTCTACTTGCTCCGCTTCCGAACGTGCAGCTGCTTCTGCCGCTTCACGGGCAGCGCGTGCTTCATCGGCTGCAGCATCGGCCGCATCCCATTCGGCATCATCGGCTACCGAGCCTGCGTCCACCTCACTTCTTCCCGAGTCCCTCTCATCCGCGCGATCGTCGTCAGCCGCTGCGGCGTCTTGAGCACGGGCCAAGCGCTTCTCCGCTTCCGCAATGCGCTGTTTGGGGTACCGTTCGTCTGGGAAAATAGCCAGCGCGTCATTATACTTTGCAATGGCAGAAGCGTAGTCGTTGTTGCGGAATGCTTCATCCGCGTCGTCATTGATGCGGTTGTAGTTTTCCCGCTGCTCCCTTTCAAGGGCGGCCGCAGCTTCGCGCTCGGCTTCCTCCGCGGCACGGTTGCGCCGTCCAGCATCTTTGGCATCAGCTTCGGACATGCGCTCGCGGCAAGCTTCCGCGCGCTGTTGCCAAAAGCGCTCGGCGGGCAGCACCGATCCCGCGGCTTCGTACTTCACCAACGCTTCAGCGTAATTGTCGTCACGGAAAAGCAAGTTTGCCTCGTCGATTAAGGCCTCGTATTCGATGGTTTTGGCAATGAGGTCGGCTTGCTGAGCGGCCAAATCCGCCCGGCGAATCTGAGCCTCCTCCATGCGGTTCTTGGGGTACGACTCGCTCGGCTTCAAAGCGCTTGCCTCAGCGAATTTGTCGATTGCCCGGTCCCACTGTTCGCGTTCGAAATAGATATCCCCGTCCTCGATGAGTTCGTTGTATTCCTCGTCGGCCTCGGCAGAATTGGCCAAGGCGTCTTCTCGTTCATCCACGCGGCGCAACCCATCACGCGGTTCGCGGGCATCAGGACGCATGTCTTTGGCTGCGTCGAATCCTTCGCGCGCGTCATCAAGACGATCCTTCGACAGGGCACTTTCTGCGTCGTCGAGCAACGCCTGGAATGCCGCCTCGTCCGCATTTGCCGCATTCGCTGCATCCAATTCACGCTGCGCCTCATCCCGCTTGGTCACCACATCGAACTCTTCGGGAAACAGGTCGAGCGCCGAGTCGTAAAAGTCGACGGCCTTCTGCCACTCCCGGTTGGATTTTGCGCGATCACCCTTCTGGACAAAGTCATCAAATTTTTCGCGCATTTCCTCCGCTTGACCCGCCATTCGCTCCAATCGCGCTAGCTCAGCATTCACTTTGTTGCGCATGCGGACCGTGTAATTGCTGTCGAAAATCACCGTGTTTTGGTCCGCGGAATATTCTCCACGTCCATAAGGATCTTCAAAAATGCTTGCATCGAAGCCTGGAGGCAGCGGCATCATGCTCATATCCAGGTCCATGTTACGCGTGCCCTTGACATCCATGGGAATGCCAGAGGCGTCTACTTCAATCCGCTTGTTGCTGTGTTCCGACAGCTCAAAACTGAAGGTGTAATTGTGTCGAAGGGGCAGGTCAAATCTGTACCCGCCTCGAGCGTCTGTTGAAATGGCATCGAATTCAACGCCGTCCTGGTAGACCACCACCCGCACACCTTGCAATTTCTTGTTGCTTTCCTCGTGCTTCACCGTTCCAAACACCGCCAGCAAATCTTCTTGCGCAACCGACGATGAAGGAAGCCCAAAAGCAATCAACAATGCCACCAACGCGAACCACCGCAAGGGCAAAATTCGCGCTACCTTGTGTCCACGGTTGGACTGCGGAACAGGCATAAACTTCTTTTGGGTTGATTTGCAGGTCATTACGCGGGGTTCGTCCTCCACTTAGAACGTAAAAATATGGCATTTAGTTATTGGGAATCAAACGCGTGGCTCGAAGACGTCGATTTGATGGTGGTGGGCGCCGGAATTGTCGGCCTGTCCGCTGCACTTCACGCTCGCTCCTTACATCCCAATTGGCGAATTGTGGTGGTGGACGCTGACCCGCTCGGTGGAGGCGGTTCCTCGCGAAATGCCGGATTCTCTTGCTTTGGAAGCGCCACCGAATTGCGGCATGACCGCCACACCTTGGGCGATGAAGCCGCGTTGGAGTTGGTACGGAAGCGGTGGAAGGGATTGCAGCGGCTGCGTTCGACGTTTGGGGATTCGGCCCTCGGGCACCGGGTGTGCGGCAGCATTGAGCTGTTTCCGCAAGGTGGAAGTGAAACTCCTCCTTCGACCAGTGAATTGTCCGACCTCAATCGTTGGATCCAGCCGGTCACGGGCGTTGCAGATACCTTCACAAGCATCCCAACCCATTCCCTTCCTCATCTGGACATGGAAACCGGAGGCCACGCGGTCCTCTCCCGATTGGAAGGCTTGCTCGACACCGGCAAGATGAACCGCGCATTCAGGTCTTTGGCACAGGCGAGCGAAATTGACCTGTTGTCCGGTATTCGGGTGGATTCGATGGAGGTTACCGATAGCACGTGTGCGCTCCACATCAGCACCCTGAGCCGTGATGCGGCGAAGGTGCACCCGAAGCGCCTGCTCATTGCCACCAACGCATTGGCCGCGGGATTGATACCAGCACTCGACGTTCAACCGGCCATCAACCACGTGCTGGTAACCGACCCCATCCCCGGTTTCGATTTTCCGCACGCGGTGCACATCGATGCCGGGTACGTCTACGCGCGGCCCATCGAAAACCGCATGCTCATTGGGGGAGGACGGCATTGGGGACTGGACGAAACGGCCACGCGCGATCGGCTGCGCTCCCTTCTCGGCGCGTTATGGCCCGCGACCAAAACAGCGGGCATCGCCTACGAATGGACGGGTCAATTGGGCGTCGGTAGTGATCGTTCACCCATCGTCAAACGGTTGACTCCAAACGCCGTTGCAGCGGTGCGTTTGGGCGGCATGGGCGTGGCCATTGGTATGGAAGTCGGACGGCTATCCGCAGAAGAATTGACGACAAACTGAAACTTTTTCTCGATGACCACCGTAAAGGGCGGGGATGAATTGTCAATTAATTCCCTTAGAACCCATGCGGACTACCATTCAACTTGCGTGCATTTCTGTGCTCCTCGCCTTTGCCAGCAGCACATTTGCCCAAACAGGCTTGCAGGTCATTACAGGACCAACGAGCTTCACAGGTGCCTCGAACTTGGAGGACGGCATTCAAATTGCCTCCACCGGAACGTA
>CAXREW010000011.1:0-4082 GCA_964229455.1 Flavobacteriaceae bacterium
GCGACGGCGAGCCCTACTTCATCAAAGGGGCGGGTGCCAAGGATCATTTCGACTTGCTAAAATCATCTGGGGCGAATTCCATTCGGATTTGGAGCACGGGCCGAGTTGATCTGCTCGATTCGGCTGCGCAGCACGGCATGACCGTGGCCCTTGGGCTTTATGTCCGACCCGAGCGCACGGGTATGGATTACAACGATACGTATGCCGTCCGCGGCCAGATTGAGCAATTGAAGACAGAGATTTTGAAGTACAAGGACCATCCGGCGTTGCTTTTGGGGGGAATCGGCAATGAGATGGACCTCCGGTACTCCAACTTCAAGGTGTGGGATACAGTGGAGGAATTGGCGCGGTTCATCAAGGAAGTGGATCCACATCATCCTACCATGACCGTCATTGCGGGGTTGGATCCGTCAAAGGCACACATGATCAAGAGCCGATGTCCGAGTGTGGACATTCTTGGCATCAATGCCTATGGTTCAATTGAAAACACACCGGCCAACATTCGAAAATTCAATTGGGACAAGCCGTACATCTTCTCTGAATGGGGCGTCAACGGTCCGTTTGAGGCCCCACGAACAGCATGGGGAGCGAAAATTGAACCACCCAACGGGGTCAAGGCCAACATGCGGCAGCGCCGATACGCGGATCGAATTTTGGCAGATTCAGAGCGCTGCTTAGGCAGTTATTGCTTCCTGTGGGGGCAAAAGCAAGAATCCACAGCTACGTGGCATGGCATGTTTACAGCGGATGGTCATCCCACTGAGGCGGTTGATGTCATGCAGCAATGTTGGTCGTGATCTTGGCCAGCTAAACGGGCTCCGTCCATTTTGGATATTCAGTTGAACGGTATCGGATGGCGAAAGGACCATGTGATGCATTCAGGCGAAGAAGGTATCCTGCATGTGGACATTGAATCCCCCCCTGATGATGCATTGACGATAGAATACAGGCTTTACCGCGAATCGCAATCCCGGGCAATCGGTGGCGACGTGCAGGAGGAACCGGAGGAATTGTCCATTGAAGTCACAGTCGTTGATGACGCCACGGTCTGGTTCCGAGCCCCTCTAGAAGAGGGTGCTTACCGAATTTTCGCTTTTGTTCGAAACGATCGGAATCAATTTTCGGTCGCCAACATACCTTTCCTTATTCGCTGACATCAAAATTGTCCCCTATGAAACCCATGCTTCGGATCCACACCATTTCGCTCCTTGCAGTCGTGACCTGTTTCTTTGGCTGTGCTGAACAGAAGGAGGGCGAAACGAAGCCGTTGAACGTGCTCTACATTATGGCCGATGATCTGGCATACCAGGCCATAAGCGCGTACGGTTCACCCATCAGTAAACTCGCTCCAACGCCAAACCTGGACCGGATTGCCGCCAACGGTGCACGTATGGATGCGGTGTACTGTACCAATTCAATATGTGGCCCGAGTCGGTCGTCCATTCTGACAGGCAAATTTTCGCACCTCAATGGCTTTTACAAAAACGTAGACGGCGGGGACTTTGATGGTTCGCAGATGACGTTCCCCAAGATTTTCCAAGCCAATGGTTACGAGACGGCGGTAATTGGAAAATGGCACCTGGGCACGGAGCCTACGGGATTTGACTATTCCAAGGTGTTGATTAATTGGGGAGGGCAAGGGACGTACTTCAATCCACAATTTTGCATCAACGGTCAGGACACAGTGGTCGAGCACACGCGCCACTCCACGCAAGTCATTGAGGACGACTGCATCGACTGGCTGACCCAGCGTGATTCGGAAAAGCCTTTCATGCTGCTCTACCAATTCAAGGCCCCTCACCGGGACTGGCGTCCGGATTCCATGTACCATGACCTTTTTACGGATTTCGATTTCCCCTTGCCTGAAAACTTCAACGATGACTATGCAGGGCGGCCAGCCGCAGCCGAGAACATGATGGAAATCGAAAATCACCTGAATCGCAGGGATATGAAACAGGAAGCACCTCTTGGTTTGTCGAGGAGGGACTCGATGCGCTGGCTTGCCTATGGCGATAAAGGACAATTTTGGACACCTCATGATTCCCTCCAAGGTGAAGCCTTGAAATACTGGAAGTACCAGACCTACATCAAAGATTACTTGCGCTGCGTAGCCGGTGTTGACCGAGCGATTGGCAGGGTCTTGGACTACCTTGAAGAAACCGGCCTGGATGAGAACACGTTGGTCGTCTACACCTCGGATCAGGGATTCTATCTGGGGGAACACGGGTGGTTCGACAAGCGTTGGATGTATGAAGAGTCATTCAAGATGCCGTTCTTGATTTCATGCCCCGATCAAATTGCCCCCAACTCATTTTCGGACGAATTGGTCATGAACATTGATTTCGCCCCAACGTTGCTCGATTTTGCAGGCTTGCCTGTTCCAGACGAGATGCAAGGGAAGAGCTTCAAAAATGCCCTCGTGGAAAACCAGAGTTCCAGCCGCGACGCGGTGTATTATCATTATTACGAATACCCCATTTGGCACAAGGTTCAGCCGCACTACGGCATCCGAACGGATCGCTACAAACTCATTCATTTTTACTATTCCATGGACGAGTGGGAGCTGTATGACATCCAGAATGATCCGGAAGAAATGCACAACATCTACGGCGAGGCGGATGAAACATTGATTGCTGACCTGCGTCATAAATTGGACTCATTGCAAGTGATGTATGGAGATACGGCTTCGTTGGAAGAAATGCGGCTCATGACTGACACCGTCATCACTCGAGTTTACAATGAGCCTATGAAAGTAACCAAATGAACGTGGGGCGGCTGATTTGGCTCCTAGCTGCTTTCGCTCTAACCGAAGCAGGGGCTGCTGCCACTTATTTCGTGAGCAGTTCGAGTGGCGATGACGACAACAGTGGCACGTCCGCTGATGCTCCTCTTCAGTCGATAGAGGCGTTGAATGGAATGGCATTTGCACCCGGAGATTCGATTCTCTTCCATGCCGGAGAATCATGGCATGGGATGTTCTGGCTGAACGGTTCAGGCATACCTGAATTTCCAATCGTTGTAGGGAAGTATGGCGAAGGTCCACGTCCGGTGATCGATGGCAACGGTTACCAGACCTCGTTTCTATTGTACAATGACGAATGCGTTCATATTCAGGATATAGAGTTTACCAATGACGCTAGTCATCTTGATGAAAATGGCGAAGTAAAAAAGCTGGAGGGATTTGGCGGAGAATCCAATGATTGGGGTTCCGGTAAAAACGTGCGATTTGGAATCAAAGTGGTCGCTGACGAGCAGTCAATTCAACACATCCATTTCGACAATCTGTTTATTCATGACGTGTTTCCTTCGCCTGATTTAGTCGCGAATGAGCACAAGGGCTATGGCATCAAGATTGAGACCCAATCCGATCTCGAGCAGAACGCAGTGCATCTTGCAAATGATGTTTCATTTTCAAACCTAACCGTGAGCCTAACGGGGCATTATGGAATTTGGATTAAGTCGCTGGGCTTAAATCAGAATGATACGTTTAAGAACCAAGACGTTGAGATGAATTCTTGTCTTTTTGAATACACAGGCGGATCGGGTTTTGTGCCCAACAAATGCGAATATGTCACCGTGCAGAATTCCACGTTTAATCATACGGGTTCGGATGTAGATGAGCGCATGTGGAAGCGGGGAAGTGGTATGTGGACATTCGATTGCCGCAATGTGATTGCACAGTTCAATCAGTTTAAAAATGCCCACGGTCCGATTGACTCGTACGGAGCACACATCGATTATGGGAATGAAAATGTCCTCTTTCAGAATAATTTTAGCTACAACAATGAAGGAGGTTTCGTCGAAATCCTCGGCGACAACATCAATTGCGGGTACCGCTACTCATTGAGCATCAACGATGGGTACCGGGTAGATCAAGAGGGTGCACACAATGGAAGAACGCTCAACATATCTGATTACTGCGGAGAATCAAATCCCGGCTGTTCAAGTACGGGATCCTTCGTGTACAACAACACAATTTACATCGGGGACACACTCGCTCCTGAAATTCGAATCAAGCCCGGTGTAGGAGAATTCCATTGCTACAACAACCTATTTGTTTGCAACCCGGCCGGAGCAGAATT
>CAXREW010000012.1:0-2260 GCA_964229455.1 Flavobacteriaceae bacterium
CCGTTTGCTGTTTCCAGAACGACAACGTACTTGCCAGCAGGCCACGCGCCTGATTGTATCACCAATGTTGAGGTGTTGGTCACGGTCTGCTTGTGTACGATCCGGCCGCTGAAGTCGATCACGCGCACGGATTGCACATCTTCTCCCAAGTTGAGGTTGAGGGTGCTGGTGAACGGATTGGGGTAAGCCCAATTCGCTGGTGCTTCCATGCTCTCGACGGTATTTGGCTCTACCACTTCGGGTGCAGGGAGCAGAGAATCAAGCGGGAAGCTCAACAAGCTTCGTGCGAACGTTCCTGCGATGAGTCGGTTCGTGATGGTGTCCGCGTCGACATCGTATACCGGAATGGTGGGCAAGGACCCCACAGGCTCCCAATTCGCTCCACGGTTCAACGTGGCGAACACACCAGCGTCCGTTGCCACCACCCAAATGCTGTCGTTCAGCGCGTGGATCTGATTCACGGGATGCTCGGGCAGGTCGCCTTGGATGGGTTGCCATGCTTCACCGATGGCCGCGCGGAAAATGAAGGGGGAATAGATGGCGTTGCGGTAGCCACTCACCGTGCAGAACATGGAGTCCGGGTGGTGGGGGTCGAATTCGATGTCCGTGACAAACTGCCCCGGCAGGCCGGTCTCCATGGGCTGCCAGGAATCGCCGTGGTCTTCAGAAATCCACACACGGCCATCGGTCGTACCAGCGGCAATCACATCCGCGCTATAGTGGGAACCTGCAATGGCGCTCACACACCGATAGGACAGACCTGGTTCGGTGGCGTACGTCAAATCCTCGCTGACGGGCTGCCATACGCTGACCGGGGCGTCTTCCATGCGGTAAAGCCGTTGCGAGCCGGTCCACATTTCATCGGGGTTGGACGGATGATAAATCAATGGTGCATCCCACCAGACCCGGTCATCTTCCTCAATGCCGTAGGTGAAGTCGTTCCACAGGGGCTCTTCATCGGGACCCGTCAAGCTGAAGCGCCAATTGCCCCACTGGTATCCGGCATACCGGAGCGCGGGGTCGGTGGGGTGGTAGATGGAGGTGAAGCCATCGCCGCCGAGGTCGCGGGTCCACCCGCCCAAATCCTCGTAATTGCCGGTTGTCGTTCCGTTGTCTTGTGCACCTGCCGTGTAGAATCCGGGGTTGTGTGGATTCCAGGTGGCGCGGTAAAACTGGGTGACGGGGATGTCTTCTAGGTCTTCCCACGTCGCGCCGTGGTCCTCCGTTTTGTACAGTCCGCCATCGGTAGCCAAAATGCACGTCTCCGAGCCCAGCCATTGCAAATCGTGTTTGTCGGCATGCACCTCGTAGGTCCACCATTCAGGCCCTATCAGGTTCCAGTTCGTTCCGCCATTGACGGAATTCCAGAGGTTCACCCCGAGGATGGTGATGTCATCGGGATTGAAGGGGTTGATGCGAACCTTGGAGAAGTACCATCCAAATCCGCCCAAAGCGTTCTCGGGTATGTTGTCCTCTGGAATGACAGCGCTCCAGGTTTCTCCGCCATCGGTGGTACGGTACAAGTTGTCCAATTGGCTGTTTTGGCCCACCACAAGGGCGTAGACACCTTGGGGCGAGTGGGCCAATCCGATGCGTCCGCGCTCGCCTGTTCCCCAGGGATTGGGCAGGACTTGCCAATTGACGCCGTTGTCGTTGGACTTCCAAATGCGGCAGTGGGGACCCCAGACTTCGCTACCAGTCGAATTGCGCGTTCGCTGCCATGCTGCAGCGTAGATGGCTTCGGTGTCAGGGTCGTATAGCAAGTCCGTCACACCTGCCGAATCATTGGGAAGCAACACTTGGTCCCAATTCACACCAGCATCCACGCTGCGGAACAGGCCGCGGTAGGCGTTTGGTTGGGCCGGATTTCCCATGGCACCCGCGAAGAGCACTGGTCCTTCGCCTTCTGCACCGGGCACAAACAGCAATTTGCTGATCACGCCCATGGAGTCAAGTCCCATGTTTTCCCAGGATTCGCCGCCATCCAATGAGCGGTACACCCCATTTCCGATGCGTGGAAAACTGCTGATTTGGGGGTCTCCGGTGGCCAAGAATATGCGGTCTGGATTGCCGGGGTAAAAGGTGAGGTCGCCCATGGACATGGCGGGGAATTCCTCCGTGAGCGGTTGCCATTCCGCACTGCCCGAACCTTTCCAAAGTCCGCCGGCGCTGCTTCCGGCGTAGAGTATGGTCGGATCATCAGGATGCTGACGGATGAAATTAAAACGCCCGCCAATGTTTGTGGGGCCTTCCAAGCGCC
>CAXREW010000013.1:0-3828 GCA_964229455.1 Flavobacteriaceae bacterium
AGTTGAGGTTCATCACGTGCTCATCCTCGCAGTCGATGTCGTAGGAACGCGTGATGATGCCTTCCTCGAGGCCGCAGAGGTCGTTGCCCCATGCGCCGTTGCCGCAGTAGGCGTCGAAGTCGTACGATCCGCGGATGAATTCATACGTGCGCGCTTCCCCGGCCATGATGACGTATTCGTCGCCGTTGGGCATGGTCACTTCGCAGTTGCACCAGAGGCGCTCGGTGTTGTCAAAGGTGACGGTGCCTTTCGTTTCGCAAAATTCACAAGCGCTCAAGCAGAGCAGGGCGCACATCGGGAGGAAAAGGCGGGTCATTTTCACAGGAATTGTCAGCCGAATTTACGGGGGTTGGCGGTATTTTGCTGCCGATGATTCGATCTGCACTGCACTTGTCCTTTTCGATGCGCTTCTTCGCTGTTGTTTTTTGCATTGCCGTCGGCTTCGGGTTGCAGGCGCAGGTGTTGGTTCCCACGTACGACGTGGAGATCAAGCGGCCATTCGTGATGCCGGATTTCGTGGCCATGGACTTGGGAGCGGACAGATTGGGCATGACGCAGCTCTTTGCCGGAGAACTGCAACGCGCAGGCTATAATGTAACGTCCGTCGCGCAGGCCCAGAAGCTCATGACGCCCGTGTCCCAATTGCCCGGGCACGCCGATACGGCATTGGAGCTGTACCAAATGCTCGACAACATTCGAAAAGTCGACCCCAGCGCCCTGCCCATGAAGGTGCGCCACATGAAAAAGCTTGCGCGCAAGAGCGGCGTCGGAAAGGGGTTCAACTTCTACATCACTGCTGGTATGGAGGAGGCGATCCGCCAAGGTGCGCTCATGATGTTACCGGGCAACCGCATCGCCATTGCGCCAGACTCGGCTCCGCCGGTCCTTGCGGAAGAAGCAGAAGAGTGGGTGCCGCCAACGGCTTATGGCTTTACCTTCAATTACGTGTACCGGTACTCCCTGACGTGCGGCGAAACGTGTTCGGAAGTGTACGCCTCGCTGAATGACCTCTCGAGCGGAGAACTGTTGGCGAGCCTGCGGTTTGACCAGCCGCGCATTTCGACGGCGTGCAAGCAGGAAATCGTGCACAAGCTCATCGAGGAACTTACCCGGAAAGGAACGGTTCGCGTCACGGCGCAGGTGGTGGCCGATGCCCGACCCATTCAGACCGTGGCCGTGATCGATGAGGGGGGCGTGGATTGCCACCGCAAATCCAGCGAAACGTGGGCCGCTGAAATCGCCACAGCATTGCTCGGTCAATACGCCGTAGTCGATCGCAGCAACGTCGATGATCTCTTACAGGAACAACGCACTTCGATGGAGGTGACGTTTGATGCAAGTGAATTGGTGGAGGCCGGGCGTTTGGTGGGGGCGGAAGGATTGGTCGTTGTGAAGGCCGGATGTGCCGCGGGCCGGGACGTGGTTGATGTCAAGATGACGGACACCACATTGGGCACGTTGTGCTGGTCCATGCACGGGGAAAATGCGGACGCCAGCATCCTCGTCAAACGGCTCGAAGCGGCCCGTCAGTCCCCCTGAGGGAGGTACGGGATGCACCTCAGCCGGTGCGGCGCGAATTTTTTTTACCCCCTTGGAAACATTTTTATTCCTCCTGCAGTTTTAAAGTCAGGTTGTATGTTTCCATGAAGTAAGGGTTAGTTTTTTGGATGCCACATAACCTCACTAGCCGCTCCTTTCGGAGCGGCTTCTTTGTGCGGTAAAGTCAAGGCTTGAGGCGTTACTCGCAGATGTTGCCAAAGTTGGAAAGCATCAACAGCAAGTCGTCCACATTCGTGAGGCCGCTGTCGTTTGCGTCGCCCACGCACGGCGCATCCATGCAACCGAAGTCACTCAAGAACAGCAGAACGTCCGTGACCGCGACTTGGCCATCGCCGTCGAGGTCGCCGGGGCACGCGCAGCTCACGTACTCGCACGAACCGTCGTCGTTGGTGGCTTCGGCGTTGTAGTTGCAAGCGGCGCTGTCGGTGCAGCCGTAGCAAGACGTCAGGTCGCACGAACCGTCATCGATGGTGGCCGATGGGTCATAGTTGCATGCTGCATCGTTGGTGCAGCCTGCACAACTGGTGTACTCGCACGAGCCATCGTCTTCTGTGGCTGTTGCATCGTAATTACAAGCTCCTTGATCCATGCAGCCCAGTGCACCAGGGAGTCCCTCGCAAAGCCCGTTGAACGTGATGTCTGTGTCGTAAGAAGCTCCAATGGATGACGCCCATGAATTCATGATCGTGATGGTCCACTCGCCTACGCCCGAGATGGGTTCGGCGAAGACGGCCGTCGCAGTGTAGGTGCCTGCAGTGCTGGTGTTCCAGCCGCCCGGCCACAGCCCGGCACTTGGGCACCCCAGCGTCATGTTGTACCCACCGTATTGGAGGCAGGTGCCATCTGGCGCGGTCAGTCCGACCATCATTTCATTCGCCCATGAGTTGTCTACGGGCGTATCGATGAAGTCAAGAACCACGTCAAAGCCCGTCACGAAGCCGGCCGCCTCCAGGGTCTGGTTAGCGGTTTCGCCGGCGGCCAGGTTGACCGTGAACGATGCAGTGTATTCGCAATCGCACGTGCTGCCGGCCGGTGCGTAAAAGCACGAACCGTCGTCAATCGTCGCTTCGGGGTCGTAGTTGCAGGCCACCGAATCGGTGCAGCCTGAACACGTCGAGTCGTCACCGCCGCAGACACCGCAGCCGTCCTCATCGTAGGCACACGTGCCGTCGTCCTCCACTGCATTGGGGTCGTAGTTGCACGCAGCGGAGTCGGTGCAACCGAAGTACTGGCAGCTGGTGGTCATCTCGACGCAGGTGCCGTAGCAGCTGCCGTCAGACGTGATGGTCGGAACGAAGGCCTCCGCTACGACCGTGGGGTGGAACTCGAGGTTGACCGAACCCCCGGCCACAGCGTGGCAGTAGCTCATCATGGTGCCGACTTGTGCTTGCGGGTTGTTGGCGCAGTTTCCTTCCACGTCATAGCAGTTATCAATCGGACCGTTGGACCAGCCGCACCAGTGCGTGTGGTTTGACCCGAAGTTGTGGCCGAATTCGTGGCCGACCACGTTCAGGTTCCAAGCGTAGTTGTTTAAGTTGTAGGTGTTGCCCGACTCAAGGTACGAGCTGAATCCAGCCGCATAGGCGGGGAAGCACACCACGTCGAGGTAGGCGATGCCGCCTGTGCCGGTGTTTTGGCGGCGGGTGAGCAAGTGCACCATGTCGCGCTGGATACCTGATAGGTTGCTGTTGTTCAACCATTCGAGGCGGAAGGTATCGAGCATGTTTCCGGCGTCGTTGGTGATGCCGTTGTACGGATCGGTGGTTTCCCACACGTGGATGTACGAAGCCTGCACGTTGATGAGCGCGTCGACGCTTTCGGTGTAAATGGTGTTCACCCCGGCCATGATGGCGAGGGCCCATTCCACGGCGGGGTAACAATCGTTGCCAAACGTGCCGTAGGTGTGGAAGTCGATGTCAATGGCCACTTCCACGCAATCGGTGACTTGGTCTGCCGTTGAGGTCGGCGGCTGAACGCCCATGGGCATGACGTCGCGGCGCGGGCCGTATTCGTCCACCCCGCATTCGAATTCCATCGGCTCGGCCGCATCGGCGAGCAGGAAGAGCACGTGCTTGCCGTCCGCTCCGTTGCGGATAGCGCTCAGGTCGTACTGGCGGCCTTGGTCTTGGATGGTGCCCAACACGAATTCTTCCATCACGACGATGGTGCCTTTGATTCCAGGTGAAACCACGCGGTAGGAGAGCAGTTTGGGGCGGTAGATCTCTTCCACAAATTTGCCTTCGGCCTGAGATCGTCCGATCATGAAGG
>CAXREW010000014.1:0-6275 GCA_964229455.1 Flavobacteriaceae bacterium
TCCGCTGTGCGCGCATCGCTGGGTGCTTCCAGCAGGCGTTGATGGGTCTGGATGGAATCCGCCAACGCGGTCAGCGCTTCCACGCGCGAATCGCGGTGGTTGGTGCAGCTGCTCAACAGCAACAGCAGCCCGAACGCCGATGCGAAATGCAGGTTCCTCATCAAAAATCAATGCGTTCAAAGCCGCAGTAGGGCACGAGGGCCGCTGGAATGCGGATGCCGGTATCGTCTTGGTGGTTTTCCAATAAAGCAGCCACGATACGGGGCAATGCCAAAGCGGAGCCATTCAAGGTGTGCACCAAATGCGTTTTGCCGTCGTTCCCTTTGTAGCGGCACTTGAGGCGATTGGCCTGGTATGTTTCAAAGTTGGAGACAGAACTTACTTCCAGCCAGCGTTCTTGCGCGGCGCTCCACACTTCAAAATCGTAGGTCATGGCAGATGTGAAGCCCATGTCGCCTCCGCACAGGCGGAGGATGCGGTAGGGCAATTCCAGTGCCTCGAGCAAGCCCTTTACATGTTCCACCATGCCATCCAGCGTCGCATAGGACTCTTCTGGATGAGTGAACTGCACAATCTCAACTTTGTCGAATTGGTGCAGGCGGTTCAGGCCGCGCACGTCCTTGCCGTAAGAACCGGCTTCGCGCCGGAAGCACGGGGTGTATCCGCACAGCTTGATGGGCAGGTCGCCTTCCTTGACCATGACATCGCGGTAGATGTTGGTCAACGGCACCTCGGCGGTCGGAATCATGTACAGATCGTCGTCCTGCATGTGGTACATCTGGCCCTCCTTGTCCGGCAATTGGCCGGTACCAAACCCGCTGTCCGGGTTGATCATGTGGGGCGGAATGAATTCTTCGTAGCCTGCAGCGTCCGCCTGTTCGAGGAAAAACCGGATGAGCCCACGTTGGAGCTTGGCACCCTTGCCGCGGTAGAACGGGAATCCCGCACCGGTCACCTTAGCACCGAGCTCAAAGTCGATGAGCTGGCACTGCTCCGCGATGTCCCAGTGGGGCTTTTTGTGGTGCTCCAAGGTGGAAGCGTCGCCTGAACGGAAGGTCTCGACGTTGTCCTCGGCGTTGCGCCCTGCGGCGACGTCCGCGTGCGGGGCGTTGGGAATGTGGCACAGCGCGTCGTGGATTTGCGTTTCCAGCGACTGCATCTGCTCCTTCAATTCGCTGGATTGCGCCTTGAGGGAGGAGGTTTGCGCCTTGACAGTTTCGGCCTCTTCCTTTTTGCCCTCCCGCATGAGCCCACCAATCTCCCGGCTTAACGCATTGCTCTGGGCCAAGGTGTCGTCCAATTGGGCTTGGGTTTTTCGGCGCTCAGCGTCCCATTCGAGAACTTGCTGAATCGCTTCCCTTGCATCGAAATGACGCTTGTCGAGTGCGGCGAGGATGCGGTCTTTGTCGTCGCGCAACGATTGGATGGTGAGCATGGATGTGCTGCGGATTTGGGTGAGGTGTAAAAATAAAGAACTCCCGAACCCACTAAGGGTCCGGGAGTCACAAATTTTGAGATGCCAGGAGTGGATTAACCCCTTGCAGTTGATTCTTTCTTAGGCGTCTCCAAGTGGAACAACCGATACGTACGAGCGGTTGTTGGCCTTCTTACGGAACTCCACGATGCCGTCCGTCAATGCGAACAACGTGTGGTCCTTGCCCATGCCGACGTTTTCACCGGGGTGATGCTGGGTGCCGCGCTGGCGGACGATGATGTTTCCAGCGATGCAACCTTGGCCGCCATAAATCTTGACGCCGAGTCGTTTACTTTCTGACTCCCGTCCGTTCTTGGAACTACCTACACCTTTTTTATGTGCCATTACTTCTCGGTTTTATCGGTTTTCTTGGCAGCGGTCTTCTTCGCTGCTGGTTTTTTAGCCGCTGGCTTCTTAGCTGCGGGCTTTTTGGCCGCTGGCTTCTTAGCTGCGGGCTTCTTTTCGGCTGCGGGCTTCTTTTCGGCTGCGGGCTTGTCTGCCGCTGCGGCCTTGGGCGCTGCCTTCTTGGCTCCACCTGCCTTGATGGCCGTGATTTTCACTTCGGTCAATGAGGCACGGAAGCCGTTCAACTTCTGGTATCCTTTGCGGCGCTTCTTTTTGAAGACCAATACCTTGTCGCCTTTGAGGTGGCGTTCAACCTGAGCGGTCACTTCCGCGCCGCTTACCGCCGGGGCGCCAACTTGAACGTCTTTCCCATTGTCCACGAGCAAGACGCGGTCGAACTTGACCTTTTTGCCTTCCTCAGCGTCCAATCGGTTGACGAACACCTGTTGGTCTTTCTCTACCTTGTACTGGTGCCCTGCGATCTCTACGATTGCATACATGATTCTTGTATTTATTCCCAAAAGAGGGGCTGCAAAGGTACAGGAAACTTCTCAACTTTTCAACACCTGCGCGCACGGGTTTCAATTCGCTGATTCGGAGCGTTTTTTGGTGATCCAAACGCCGAGCAAAATGCTGGCTCCCGCGAGCAATTGTTGATAGGTCAGCACCTCACCGTCCCACCAGCCCCACAGCGCGGCAAAGATGGGAATGATGTAGGTTACAGACGCCGCCACCACGGCGTTGGTCCAGGCGATTAATTGGTTGAAAAGCACGAGGGCCCCAGCGGTTCCAATGGCAGCCAACGCTCCGACAGCCAAGAGGGCACGCATGCCGTCTGGATGGCCAGCAATCAACCCAGGGGTGCCATTGAACAACACAATGCTCAGGGCCGGCAGGGCCACGAGGCCTAACGAACAACCGGCAATGGCTGGGGCCGGTATGCCGCTGAGTTTCTCTCGCGTGATGTTGACGCTGATGCCATAGCACACCGTAGCCACTACAAGCATCAGGGCAGGGGTCAAGGTGTCTACGCCCAAGGCCGCGCCGGGCGATGCGGCTCCAGCTTGAGCCAGAATCAGCCAGACAGTGCCCAACAAGCCAACAAGGATGCCGACGATTTGCCGAGGCTGAACCGCCGTTCCAAACGCCACGAATCCAATGATCAAAGTCCACAGAGGGCTCAAAGCATTGAGCATGCCGGCCATGGCGCTGGGCAAGTTGACTTGAGCCATGGCAAACAGCAAGGCAGGGATGAAACTGCCGATGATCCCGACCCCCGCGATCCATCGCCAACGTTCGCGTGCAATGCGCCGTGCATGCCGCAGCGATACCGGTAGCAGGGTGGCCCCGGCTATGGTGACGCGCAATGCGGCCAATTCAACGGGTGGCAACAAGGCAGAGCCGTCGCGCGCAAAGAGGCCGATTTTCATCAAGATGAAACTGCTTCCCCACACGAATCCGAGCAGCAAAAGCACCAATGCAGGCGCCAAACGGTGGGGAGGGGAGGTGGCATTGGTGGCCATGGGAGCGTGGATTGCGGCCGAAATTAGGATTGAATTACCATAAGTTGGAAAGCGTGCCTCTTGTTCATCGGTATATTCGCAGCATGATGATTTGGAACAAAATCACAGGCTTCATCGGTGCAGCGTTGATCGCCTACGGAAGCCTCATGCTGGGGGGATGTGCGGAGTCAGAGTCGTATGCCGTCTCCGAAGGCTACGAGGCCGGGACGACGGAGACGTCCACCGCCAAACTCGAGATTTCGGGCATGATGTGCGCGCATGCCTGCGGCGGCAAAATCAAAAAAGAGCTGCTGGAAATCCCCGGCGTTGCCAATGCTTCCATCGATTTCGAATCGGGACGTGACTTGAACGCGGCGGAGGTGGAATTCGACCCCGAAGCAGTGACTCCGGAATCCTTAGCAGAAGTGGTCAACGGCATTGCGGACGGCAAGCTATACGCCGTGGCATCGGTCCAAGTGACGCATTTTGCAAAAGAAGCTTCCCTTTCACAGTAGGCTCAAGTCGTTGCGGCGGCTGACGCGTGTGGCCATGGCCATGACCTTCCTGGTGGTGCTCGCCGGGAGCGTCGTCCGCATGACCGGCTCTGGCATGGGTTGCCCGGACTGGCCGAAGTGTTTTGGCCTGATGATTCCGCCCACAGAAGCCTCGGAGGTGACATGGCAGGAGGGAGAAACGTACCACCAGGGCCGCATGCTCCTGAAGCGCGACACCCTGTGGGTGGCACAATCGGACCTGCACTCAACGGATTTTGAAGCGGAACGCGCGAAAGGCCAATGGGTCGCCTACGACAAGCACGACTATGCGGTATTCAATCCCTTGCACACGTGGGTGGAATTCATCAATCGGTTGCTCGGTGCCTTGACCGGAATCCCGGCGCTGTTGCTGTTGGGGTGGACGTTTTGGCGGGGAGTGAAAGTGCGGCATTGGAAGCCATTCGCCTGGGCGATCGTCCATTTGTTTTGGCTGGGCCTGGTCGCTTGGCTGGGCAAAAAGGTGGTGGACGGAAACCTCATTCCCTTCTCCATTACCATCCACATGCTCGGCGCCATGGCCATCTTGGTCAGCTTGGCTGGACTGCTCCACTCAGTATGGGAACACCAAGGACGCATGGACTTTCTGCCTCGCGGCAGGGGATGGATTGCGGTGGCCCTGGTCTTGACTGTCGCACAACTCATTCTGGGAACACAAGTGCGTGAACAAGTGGATTTGCTCAACCACGGGGAGGTCCTCAGGGCCGATTGGATCGGCGCATTGCCGGGCTGGTGGAAGGTGCACCGTTCGGGTTCGTGGGTCGTCCTCGCCGTGCAATTGATGTGGCTCATACCGCTACGCAACGCGGAGGGCAGCTTGCGAACGATGGTGCGCCTGGCTTCGGTGTTACTCAGTGCGCAAATCCTCACCGGAGTCCTTTTTGTCAATCTGGGCATGCCCGCTTGGGCACAACCGGTTCACCTGCTCTTGGCGGTGGGCCTGGTGCTATCCAATGTGTGGGTGTTGCTGCATTACCGTTCGCAGCGTGCGTGACCCTTAGGACGGGCACAAAAAAAGGCGGTCCGTTTGGGGCCGCCTTTTTTGTGGATGATAACGCGTGAATCAACCGCTGCACATTTCGCAATCTGATCCGTTTTCGATGGAACACGCCATTGCCGCCTGTTCCTCATCGGTCATCTCTTGGATGGATTTGCGAGGAGGTTCAGTTTGCGGCGCCGTCTTGTACTTCTTGTCCACCGTGAACTTGATGGCGTCGGTTGCTGCCTTCGTGCGGAGGTAGTACATGCCGGTCTTCAGTCCCTTCTTCCAAGAATAGAAGTGCATGGAAGTGAGCTTAGCCGTATTCACATTCTCCATGAATACGTTCAGCGACTGCGATTGGCAGATGTAGGCACCACGGTCGGCGGACATGTCGATCAGCGCGCGTTGAGGAATCTCCCAAGCGGTGCGGTACAGCGCTTTGAGGTTATCCGGAATCTCGTTGATGTTCTGGATGGAACCGTTGGCACTGATGATGCGGTTTTTCATGTCGTCGTCCCACAGGCCGAGCTTGCTCAAATCGCGAAGCAGGTGCTTGTTGACGATGATGAATTCACCGGAAAGGGTTCGACGGGTATAGATGTTCGAGGTGTAAGGCTCAAAGCACTCGTTGTTACCGAGGATTTGCGCGGTGGATGCGGTCGGCATGGGAGCCAACAACAACGAGTTGCGCATGCCGTGCTCTTTGATTTCGTCCTTGAGCACGTCCCATTCCCAACGGTCCGTTGGGGTGACACCCCACAGGTCGAATTGCAGGCGGCCTTCCGACGCAGGAGAACCCTTGAAGGTCTCGTAAGCGCCTTCTTCTTTGGCGAGGTCTTTGGACGCCGTGCAAGCTGCGTAGTAAATCGTTTCGAAAATCTCGCGGTTCAATGCGCGGGCTTCGTCTGAGTCGAAGGGGTGACGCATCAAGATGAACACGTCCGCCAAGCCCTGCACGCCCAGTCCGATGGGGCGGTGGCGCATGTTGGAATTGCGCGCCTCAGGAATGGGGTAATAGTTGCGGTCGATGATGCGGTTGAGGTTCTTCGTGACCTGGTAGGTGACTTGGAACAGCTTCTCGTGATCGAACGCTCCGTCGTTGACGTACTTCGGCAAAGCGAGGGAGGCGAGGTTGCATACCGCCACTTCGTCTGGCGCCGTGTATTCGATGATTTCCGTGCAGAGGTTGGAAGATCGGATGGTACCGAGGTTCTGCTGGTTGGACTTGCCGTTCGCAGCGTCTTTGTACAGCATGTACGGTGTGCCGGTCTCGATTTGCGATTCGAGGATTTTGAACCAGAGGTCTTGCGCCTTGATGGTCTTGCGGCCTTTGCCTTCGGCTTCGTATTTCGTGTAGAGCTTCTCGAACGCGGCGCCGTGGTTGTCAGCCAAGCCTGGGCATTCGTTGGGGCACATCAAGG
>CAXREW010000015.1:0-3200 GCA_964229455.1 Flavobacteriaceae bacterium
ACTGAAAGGCTCTGGGATGAAAGTGGCACTGGGTTCATCGTCGAAAAACGCCGAGATGATTCTGACGCGTTTGAAGTTGATTGACCGCTTCGATGCGCTGGTAGACGGCAACCACATCACCCTGTCCAAGCCCGATCCGGAGGTGTTTCTAATGGGTGCCAAAGCGCTGAATTTGGCTCCAGAGCACTGCCTTGTGTTTGAAGATGCGCAGTCTGGAATTGATGCCGCGAACGCGGGTGGATTCCCCGTGATTGGCATTGGAAGCGCGGATTCTTTGTCGAAGGCCGCAGCGGTCATCCCAGGTTTTGGACATGTCACTTGGGCTGACATCAACGCTCTCCTTTAACTCTTAATCAGGCGTCATGGCAGGTACAGTTGACCAATGGAAATTAGGGCTCTCCACGTGGGATGCAGCACAGGTCCAAGGATTTGAATCCATCCTGTCCATTGGAAACGGAAGAATCGGCCAACGCGCCAATTTCGAAGAGGCCTATTCGGGTGCATCGCTTCAGGGGTCTTACCTCGCAGGTGTCTACTACCCGGACAAGACCAAGGTTGGCTGGTGGAAAAACGGTTATCCGGAGTACTTCGCGAAGGTGTTGAATTCTACCAATTGGATTGGCATTGATGTGACAGTGGACGGTGAGGCATTGGACCTCGCAGCAGCCCAATCGGTAGACGCCTTTCATTGGGAGCTTAACATGAAGGAAGGGGTGTTGAAACGCGCCTTCACATGTACCCTTCAAAACGGTGCGGCTGTTCATGTGGTGGCGGAGCGATTCTGCTCCATGGACAATCCGGAATTGGGATGCTTGCGCTACTCCGTTCAGGCTTCAGGACATCGGGTTGAGATCACGCCCTACCTGGATGCTGGGGTGACCAATGCTGATTCCAACTGGAACGATGCGTTTTGGTCCATTCACGAGGTAGAACAAAAGGGAGCGGGCCAGGCCTACGTTCGCACGGAAACGAACAAAACCCATTTCGGTGCAGCGTTCGGTATGACTACACATGCTCACATCTCTGACGAATCGGGAAAGCGTGAACTCACTCAAGCCAGCACACAATCCGATGAGGCACGCGTGGGAATCAATTTTGAGGCCGAACTGGCCGAAGGGCAAACCCTCATCCTCGAAAAGTACGTCGGCATCTGCACGACGCTCCAGCATGAGGCGGAACACTTGGTTAAAGCGGCATTTGAGCACAGTGAATTGGCCGTGTCAACCGGATGGGAATCACTCGTGGCAAGCCACGTTGAAGCTTGGTCGCAGATTTGGGCGCAAGCTGACATAGAGATTACAGGCGATGTGGCTTCTCAGCAAGCCATCCGGTTCAACATTTTCCACCTGAATCAAACGTACCGTGGCGACGATGCCCGACTGAACATTGGTCCCAAAGGATTCACCGGTGAGAAATATGGTGGAGCCAGTTACTGGGATACAGAGGCGTACTGCATTCCATTTTACCTCGCTGGCCACCCTGAACACGTCGCACGGCAATTGCTGGTGTACCGGTACAATCACCTGGAGAAGGCCATTGAGAATGCGGAGAAATTGGGCTTTTCAGATGGAGCGGCCTTGTATCCAATGGTCACGATGAACGGGGAGGAGTGCCACAACGAATGGGAGATCACGTTTGAGGAAATCCACCGAAATGGGGCCATGTCCTACGCCATTTGGAATTACGTCAACTACACGGGCGATCGGGATTACCTCCGTACCCATGGTTTCGCCGTCCTGCTTGGAGTGGCGCGATTTTGGCAGCAGCGCGTGCAATGGTCCGAGCACAAGGGAGCCTATGTCATACTCGGTGTCACTGGTCCCAATGAATACGAGAACAACATCAACAACAACTGGTACACCAATTACCTCGCGTCTTGGTGCATGCGGTATGCATTGGAGGTCGCACAGTGGCTGAAAACTGAGCATCCGAGCGATTGGTCACGGCTTACGTCAGCATACAGAATCGATGAAGCGTCCACCTTCGACGCTTGGAAGTCCGTCCCCGATCAGATGTACTTGCCGCAGCTGGAGGGAACTGAAGTGCGGTTGCAGCAAGACGGCTTTATGGACAAGGAGCAACTATCAGTTGACGACTTGAAGGCCAACCAACGTCCCATCAACCAGAAGTGGAGCTGGGATCGCATTTTGCGTTCCATTTTCATCAAGCAAGCGGATGTGCTCCAGGGACTGTACTTCTTCTGGGATGACTTCTCATTGAAGACGCACCAAGCGAATTATGATTTCTACGAGCCGAAAACGGTTCATGAATCGAGTCTATCCCCCTGTGTGCATTCCATCATCGCTGCACGTTTGGAGCGCATGGACGACGCTTATAAGCATTACCTCAGAACCTCGCGTTTGGACTTGGACGATTACAACAAAGAAGTGCACGAGGGACTCCATATCACTTCAATGGCAGGTACGTGGTTGTCTGTGGTTGAGGGGTTTGGAGGATTCAAAGTGAAAGAAGGGAAGCCCCACTTCAATGGGAAACTTCCCCACGCTTGGCAGAGCCTGCGCTTCAAAATCAATTTCCGAAATCGGTTGCTTGATGTCGTGGTGTCGGAGGATGGGACAACCGTTACCTTGGTTCACGGTCAGCCCATTGAAGTGGAGGTCAACGGCCAAGCTGTCCAGTTGGACACGCCCAGCCATTGACCAGAATCCTGCAGTTATATTCTGGGTCTGATAGGCCCCAAGAACTGTTCGGCAATCCTGGCGTTCCTCCCAAGATCAATGAAAATGTCCACGAATCCGGTGCGTCGTTGGGCAAGCCAACATCATACCACTCAAGGCTCGGTCCTTGACCGTCCGGTTCTGGAGACCATCCGTCGTCGTCTTCGTAGGCTAATGCGACCTGAACGGCGTCATCTGGAGAATGCAGTTCGATGGTCTCACCGGTGTTGTTGAGGCCTTCGCCACTGTTCCACGGTGCACTTGGCGCGGCGGCCGGCAAAACGGTCAAAAGGGAATCCAGATTACGTGCGATCGTGAAGAAGCCCAGCCCCGGAATGGTGTCGTCCTCATCGAAGGTCATGGAGACGGCATTGGATAAGCGCCACCCTTCGAGTGCAACGGGGGCATCATTGGGGTTGTACAGTTCGAGAAATTCCCAGTCGCTGTCGTTGCCTTGGGCTGAATTGGGGTTGTAGTGGATTTCGGATATATGAAGCGGCGGAAAAGCATCCGGACTGCTGC
>CAXREW010000016.1:0-3689 GCA_964229455.1 Flavobacteriaceae bacterium
ACCCACCGCTGAAAGCCTGCACGATGTTCGCATGATCATCTTCGACATCCAGGACGTGGGCGCCCGGTTTTACACCTACCTCAGCTCGCTCTTTCTGGTCATGGAGGCCGCCGCCGAAAACGGTCAAGTGGTTGTGGTGTTGGATCGTCCCAACCCGCACGGCCACCAAATCGCCGGCCCCGTGCGCTCCGAAAAATGGAAGTCCTTCGTGGGGCACGTGCCCGTGCCCGTGCTGCACGGCATGACCCTCGGCGAGATGGCCCGGTTGTTCAACGGCGAAAGCTGGCTCGAAGGCGGCATCCAATGCGACCTGATTGTGATCCCGTGTGAAGGCTATGCCCATAGCGATGCGTGGTATCCGCTGATCGCGCCGTCGCCGAATTTACCGACGCCTGAGTCCATCGCTCTGTACCCGTCGTTGTGTCCGTTCGAACCTACAGTCGTCAGCGTCGGGCGCGGCACCCCTGCCCCATTCGAGTGCATCGGCATGCCGCACGGCGCATTGGGTTCGTATGCGTTTACGCCGCAGCCGGTGCCCGGTGCAGCGCCGCACCCCAAACACGATGGGGTGACTTGTTTCGGTCAAAGCCTGCATGGACTGGGCGAAGAATGGATGCAAGCGCCCAGTGGTTTTTCATGGAATGCCATCCCGGAATATGCGCGGATGTGGCAAGGTGCTGCTCCGGAGGAGGCCTTCGTCACCGCGTCGAGTTCTTTGGCCCGACTCAGCGGAGATGAATCGCTTGAACAGGTGATCAACGGTGAATTGGAGATGAGCGAATTTGTCGTGGGCTGGCTCGAAGGATTGCGGGCGTTTGATGCGTTACGCCAACCGTACCTGTTGTACCCCGTGCAACGCTAAGGCCCTCAAACGGGTTCAGTTTGAAAGACTCCACCTCCGCTGTATCTTGCACCTCTGAACCTCATGAACATGATCGCAAATCGCATTCAATTCAGCCTGCTCATCGTCGCCCTTGTCGGCGTTTTGGCCGGTTGCTACAAGGCCCCTGAGTTCATCAACCCCGTTTACTCCTGCGAGTGTGGGTCGGTAACGTTTGGCGACAGCTTGTACAACTTGAAAATGGCGGAGGCCGTGGTTCCAGACAGCTTGGAGCCGTTGTCAAGGAGCTACCACATCGTGGCCGATCTCCGCACCCCTGATGAAGTGGATGCCCACGTGCCAGCCCATGATTTGACGTTCCACTTCTCTTTCCCGGTGTTGGAGCCGGTGACCTACGTGCAGCAAGAGGATATCCAGCACATCGTGCAGGTCATCAACCACGGCGACGACCTCTTCCCCATCCGGGACTACAAAGCCACCGACGGTTCGATTGTAATCAACCCGGCCTACAACGGTGGAGAAGAAACCGTGGGATTCAACTTGACCGTGCGCGAATCCGTGGACAGCATCCTCGTTGGATTGCCCATCGCGTTTACCGGGACCTTCACCGGCATCATCGACTAACGCTTGACCGGGACAGCTACCACCGCCTCGCCGGTGGTGACCCAGCACGCATCCCCCGATTTTGGTTTGACCGACACGGACCCTGTGAATGTGCCGAACGTCGGAACCACGAGCACACGGCGCTCCTCACTGTACCACCAGCAAGGCAATTTGAGGCTTTGACGCCCCTTTCCCACCAAGCTCAACGCCGGATGCAAATGGCCTGCAACGCCGTGCATTCCGTCGGGCAGATCCATCAAGTCGGCGGGATCATGAGCGAAAATCCACGCGCCGAGCGACCACTGTGCACTGCGCTCCAACCTCATCCCTTCAAAAGCTGAGGGATGCAAGATATCGTGGTTGCCTTCCACAAGTCGGAATTCATCAAACCAAGGCTCGGCGTTCAAAGAGGCTAACCACGCCTGGAACTCCAACCACTCCTTGTTCTCCTCGCTGTGGAACAAGTCACCCAGCACCAAAAGCCGCCGCGGCCGGTGGCTCGAGACGAGTGCGGAGAGGCGCTGGAGGGTGTTGGCATTGACTGCATTGGGCACCGCAATACCGTGGCGGCGAAAGTGCGCCGCCTTTCCCAAATGCAAGTCCGAAACAATCAGGGTCGATTCCGAAGGCCACCAAATGGCCCGGTCCGGGAGGAACTCCCAACCGGATTCGGTCATCGGATCCAATTACTGCTGCTGCTTGATCAAGTTCAATGCAGAACCCGCGCGGAACCAATCAATCTGCTGGGCGTTGTAGGTATGGTTCGCGATGATGGTGTCCTTGCTGCCGTCGGCGTGCTCCACCTCGATGGTCAGTGGCTTGCCAGGCGCAAACGCATCCAAATCCACGAAGTGGAATCGGTCGTCTTCCTGAATGAGGTCATAATCCGCTTCATTGGCAAACGTCAAACCGAGCATGCCCTGCTTCTTCAGGTTGGTCTCGTGGATGCGCGCAAACGACTTCACCAACACCGCCGTTACACCGAGGAAACGCGGCTGCATCGCTGCATGCTCGCGTGAGCTTCCTTCGCCGTAGTTCGAGTCACCAACTACGATCGTCGGGACACCCGCAGCTTTGTATTCGCGCTGAACCGCTGGCACTTCACCGTACTCGCCCGTCAATTGATTCTTGACGGAGTTGGTTTCGTTGTTGAAGGCGTTGACCGCACCGGTGAGGGTGTTGTTCGAGATGTTGTCGAGGTGACCGCGGTAGCGCAACCAAGGACCGGCCATGCTGATGTGGTCGGTCGTGCATTTGCCCGCCGCTTTGATGAGCAAGCGCGCGTCGCGGATGTTTTCGCCGTTCCATGGGGCAAATGGCGTCAGGAGTTGCAAACGCTCCGATCCCTCGTTCACGACGACTTGAACGCCGCTACCGTCTTCCGCTGGAGCCAGGTAGCCCGCGTCTTCCACGGCGAAACCGGAAGTTGGCAATTCGTCACCGGTGGGCTCCTCGAGCATGACCTCTGTGCCGTCGGACAACTTCCAGCTGTCCTTCATGGGGTTGAACGTCAAATCACCGGCGATCGCGAGCGCTGTAACCAATTCGGGCGATCCCACGAACGCGTGGGTGTTCGGGTTGCCGTCTGCACGCTTCGCGAAATTGCGGTTGAAGGAGTGAACGATGGAATTCTTCTCTTTCTTTTCGGCACCTGAACGCGCCCACTGACCGATGCACGGTCCGCATGCGTTGGCGAATACGCTGCCGCCCATTTCCTCGAAGATGGAAATGAAGCCGTCGCGGTCGATGGTGTAACGCACTTGCTCAGAACCGGGCGTAATCGTCAATGTGGCTTTCGCCTTGATGCCTTTTTCGATTGCCTGCTTGGCAATGCTCGCAGAGCGGCTGATATCCTCGTAGCTGGAGTTGGTGCACGAACCAATGAGGCCGTATTCCAATTCCGTTGGCCAGCCGTTTGCTTCGGCCGCCGCCTTCATCTCGCTGATGGGCGTGGCCAAATCTGGGGTGAATGGTCCGTTGAGATGCGGCTCCAATTCGCTCAGGTTGATTTCGATCACCTGGTCGAAGTACTGCTCAGGATTGGCGTACACTTCGGCGTCTCCGGTCAAGTGCTCCTTGATGCCGTCAGCCAATGCCGCGACCTCCGCACGGCCCGTCGCTTCGAGGTAGCGCTTCATGCTCGCATCGTAGCCGAAGGTTGAAGTGGTTGCACCGATTTCAGCGCCCATGTTGCAGATGGTGCCTTTACCCGTGCAGCTCAATGATTCAGCGCCGTCGCCGAAGT
>CAXREW010000017.1:0-8785 GCA_964229455.1 Flavobacteriaceae bacterium
CGCATCACTTCATTGTCTGATTTCCCTTTGGGGTTGAAGTTGGAACCGCCCTTTCCGCCGCCCATGGGCAACGTGGTCAAGCTGTTCTTGAAGACCTGCTCGAAGCCGAGAAACTTCAAGACGCTCAGGTTGACCGTTGGGTGGAAGCGCAAACCGCCCTTGTAGGGTCCAATAGCGGAGTTAAACTCGATGCGGTAGCCCTTGTTGACCTGCACTTGTCCGCTGTCATCGGTCCAAGGCACACGGAACATGATGGTCCGTTCGGGTTCAACCATGCGTTCCAAGATGCGGTGCTCCGCATACTTTGGGTGGTCAGCAATGAAAGGAATGACGGTCTCGGCAACTTCTTGCACCGCCTGAATGAACTCGGGTTCATTCGGATTTTGAGCAGTCACTTCGGCCATGAAGGCCGCAATTTGCTCGTGGTGAGGGTTAGTCATCAACGTACCTATTAACGTTTAAGCAAGGCAAATCTAATTCACAGGGAAGAAGTTCGGCCTCCGTCTACCGGTAAATTGATACCAGATATGTAACTTGCTGAAGGTGAGGCTAAAAAAGCGATTGCACGGCCCACTTCTTCCGGTTCTCCGGTGCGTTTGAGGGGCACGGCAGCGGCCATTTGGGCGTGAATTTCATCGGTTGATGCGCCTGTTTTGTTGGCTTTGTTGGCAATGATTTGTTCGAGGCGCGCTGTATTCGTGGCGCCGGGCAGCACGTTGTTGACGGTGATCCCATGTACCCCCACTTCGTTGGCCCATGTTTTGGCCCAGTTGGCGACTGCTCCGCGAATTGTGTTGCTGACTCCCAAGTTGGTAAGCGGTTGCTTGACGCTTGTGCTGATGATGTTGATGATGCGTCCGTACCCTGCAGCTTTCATCCCTGGCAACACCGCTTGAGCGAGCAAGTGATTGCACACCAAATGTTGTTGGAAGGTGTTCATGAACGCCTCGACATCTGCGTCGACGATGGGCCCACCTGCCGGTCCGCCAGTGTTGTTTACCAGGATGTGCACCGGTTGGTCGTTGACGACGGCATCAATGGCTGCTTTGACCTCTTCAGGGCGGCTGAAGTCGGCTTGAGCGGTACCGTGCCGCTCCGGTTGGGACAGTGAGCGCCGCGCTTCTTCAAGCCGCTCGGCATTGCGAGCCACGAGGGTCACGCGTGCTCCGAGCCCGGCCAAGTGTTGGGCTGCCGCCAGTCCGATGCCTTGGGTGGCTCCGCACACCACCGCGTGCTTTCCTTCCAGCCCCAGCGGCATCCAGGGGTTGTTCGTATCGGTCATGAGACGAAGGTAGCCACTCCCCCGTCAAATTGGCTGTATTTTTACGAGCAAACCCCGCCCATGAAACGCATTGAACACATCGGAATCGCCGTCGCTGATTTGCAGGCTGCAGAACGAATTTTCTCGGACGTTTTGGGGGAGTCGCCCTTCAAGCGAGAGCACGTTGCGTCAGAGGGGGTAGACGTCAGCTTTTTTCAAACCGGCGAGAGCAAGGTGGAATTATTGGCCAGCACTTCTCCGGACGGCCCCATCGGCCAGCACATCGCCAAGCGCGGTGAGGGACTGCATCACCTGGCCTTTTCTGTGGACGATATCCGTGCCGAGATTGAGCGGCTTCAAGGGATGGGTTACCGCATCATCAGCGGTCCGAAGGCGGGTGCGGACAACAAAGAGATTGCGTTCTTGCACCCCGGGGATACGAACCGAGTGTTGGTGGAGCTCTGTGCAGAGCGGGGTTGACTACCACCGGTTCTTTTTGGCCCGGCGCTTCTGCTTTTTCAATTGCTTTTGCCGGTCTTTCTGCATTTGATTGCCAAATAGCACCTCGCCTGGACGGTCTTGCGAAGGTGGTTTGGCGCAATCTTCCAAGGGCTTCGTTCGCAACAAATCCCACTGCAGGGTCAGGTTCCACGGCTGGTAGTGGCCTTCGTACCATTGCACCCGGCCGTCTCCTTCCTCTGCCAAAGGGGCCAATTGCAATCCATCGTACGTCGCGTGAATGCGCAGGTACCGTCCCGAGCGCGTACGCACGCCGAGCCCCGTGCCCAATTCCAGTGCAATGCGATCCGTCTCCGGTGCGACTCGGTTGACGAATAGGCTGTCCGGACCTGATCTGCTGAACGTGCCGCCCCATTCTCGGTCCCACCCGATGCCGAGCTGCGCTTCGAAGAAAAAGTCCGTTTTGATCTCGAATGCGCGCTGAAGTTTGAACGTCAGTTCCGTCGTCACCACTGAACGCCCGCTGTCGAGGAGCGTGTTGGGTTTCAAGATGCTGTCCGCATTGGCGACCAATCCATCAAAGGTAGAGGTGGCCGCGTTTCGGGTCCCTTGGAGCTCGATGAACCATCGGTCCCAGATGAGCGGCTGTCGGGCGATGCCCCAATAGCCGATGCCCAGGCGGAGTGCTTGGTTGCCTGCATGGCCCCATGTTCCGGCGTGCAGCGTGTCAATGGTACCTGTAGGGCGCACCGCTTGGTAAACGACGGGCACCGAATCGGGTCGGGCGCTAAACGCGTGGTACCCAATTGCGTATGTCCAGCCTTGGTTGCGGAACGAACGGCTTTCGGCATTGAACGGGGTGGACTGCGCTTCTGCGCCATTGAACCCACCGACCAAAATCCAAACGACGACGGCCGTTAGGCGCTTTGCGATTCCCATGCGTCGAGGATGGATTCAAAGGTTTCGGGCCGGTCCCAGTTGGCCTCGATGCCTTCTTGGGACAGGATTTTTTCCATGATGCGGTCCTGGCGTTGCCCAGCTTCCAGTGCCTGTTCATACGGCGTGTGGCTAAACGTGACCTGCGAGTAGAGGGGCAGCCAACGCCCAGGGTAGCTCGTGGCCAATTTGGCCTCGATTTTCTTGCGGAGAAGGAAAGCGGGATCACCTGTTTTGTCGCGCATTTCGATGTAATTCCGCAAGGCCAACTCGAGGATGGCATCGCCGGAAGGCTTCCGCAATTCCGTGTACCTCAACATTGTTTTTGCCCAATCTTGGGGCGATTCCATGCTGTCGATCAGTTCGCTCAACACTGAGCAATCCTCCATGCCGCTGTTCATGCCTTGGCCGTAAAAGGGGACAATGGCGTGGGCGGCATCGCCCATCAAGCAGATGGCATCGCCGTGGTGCCATGGATAACATTGGGTCATGACCAACGAGCTCGTTGGGTTGGCCAACCATTGAGCAGCAAAATCTGGAATCAACGGGATGACGTCCGGAAAATGCGTGCTGAAATACGCGGTGACCGCGGCTTCGGTATCGAGTCCATTCAGTCCGTTTGGACCGTCATAAGGCGCGAATACAGTGCACGTAAAGGTGCCGTCGGGGTTGGGCAAGCCCATCAACATGAACTCACCGCGAGGCCAGATGTGCAAGGCATCTGCCTCCATCTTGAACTGGCCGTCAGCCGTAGGACGCATCTCAATTTCCTTGTAGCCGTGGGTCAAAAAGCGCTGGGCAAAATCGAAACGGTCGGTTCGCATCAGCCGATCCCGAACAGCGCTGAAAGCCCCGTCTGTCCCGAAAATTCGGTCAAACGCTTGCACGTGCGTCTGGTCCCCGCCGTTGTCCAACGTCAGTTTGTTGGCCTCCAAATCAATGTCGACGCAGCGGTGGTCAAACCGGTAGGTGACCTGTGCGTGTTTCTCCGATTCTTCCACCAACAAGCGGTTGAGCAAGGCCCGGGAGACCGAGTATATGCACTGCGGGTCATCGAATTTCCCCTTCGCGTCCGGCAGGCCGTACGGTTGGCGTGTGAGTTTGCCGTCCGTAGCGTGCATGGTGCGGTGGGTGATGGGAAGGGCGATTTCACGGACCGCGTCCGCGATGCCGGCTTTCTCGAGGGCGCGCCATCCCCGGTCGCTCAGGGCGAGGTTGATGCTGCGGCCTCCTTTGTACGCTCCGGTCCGGGGGTCGGGTCGGCGTTCGAACACGTCTACGTGGTGCCCGCGCTGCGCGAGCATTAACGCCCAAAGGCTCCCCACCAAGCCGGCGCCGACTACGGCCATTTTCTCCGGCGCCAAAGCGTGTTGTACGGATGTGGACATGCGGTGCTTAGTGGACGGTGGCTTCGATGGCTTGGTGCAAATCGGCAATGAGGTCGTCGGCATCTTCGACCCCAACGCTCAGTCGGACAAATCCATCGGAGATGCCCAGTTCAGCGCGGATTTCGGCCGGAACGCTGGCGTGCGTCATGGCAGCCGGATGTTCGATGAGCGACTCCACACCGCCGAGGGATTCTGCAAGGGCAAAAATCTGCGTGGCGGCGACGAGGTTTTTCGCTTGTTCCAAGTCGTTGCCCTTGATTTCGAAGGCTATCATTCCGCCAAAATCTTCCATCTGACGCGCTGCGACGTCGTGGCCGGGATGGTCTTCAAACCCGGGCCAGTAGACCTTTTCAATCTTGGGGTTGTCGCGCAACCAGTGCGCCACTTTCCGGCCGTTCGCACAGCTGCGCTCCACGCGCAAGTGCAACGTCTTCAGCCCGCGCAATACCAAGAACGAATCGAACGGTTGGGCGATGGCTCCGCAGTTGTTTTGCAATGTGCGTAGCGGGGCGTCAATGGCTTCGTCCTTCGTGACGAGTGCGCCCATCACAACATCGCTGTGGCCGCCGAGGTATTTCGTGACTGAGTGCATGACGATGTCCGCACCGTGCTCCAACGGTCGCTGCAGCATGGGTGAGGCGAACGTATTGTCCACGGCGAGGACAATGCCGCGGGGTTTCGTCAGGTCGGCAATGGCTTGGATGTCCGTGATCTGCATCAACGGGTTCGTTGGGCTCTCGAGCCATACCAGTTTGGTCTTGTCCGAGATGGCCGCTTCCACGAGGCTGGGGTCTTGGGTGTCGACAAAATGGAACACGATGCCCATCGGCGCGTGGTTGGTCCGGAACAGCCGAGCGGTTCCGCCATACAAGTCCTGGCCCGCGATGACTTCATCTCCAGGTTTCAAGGTCTTGAGTACGGTGTCAATTGCCGCGAGTCCCGATGCGAAAGCCAGCCCGTGGGTTCCGCCTTCCAGCTCTGCAAACGCTGTTTCAAGCGCGGCCCGGGTTGGGTTGTGGCTGCGTGAGTATTCCCATCCCTTGTGCACACCAACCGCTTCTTGCACATAGGTGGATGTCTGGAAAATAGGGGTCATGATGGCCCCTGTCGATGGATCCGGCTCAACCCCAGCATGCACCGCGCGCGTGCCTTTGCCCAATTTTTTCAAGTCTTTCATGGTGTTCCAAAGTTACGTTCCTTTCGCCGGGTTCGAACGAGCCAACTGGGCAAGACGAACGCCCCTGCGACGAGGTAGATGAAGTAGGTGAAGGTCCGCCAAATCAGGACCACTGCAACGATGTAGGCCAGTCCGGTCAAATCATCGAGGAAAGCGGGCAATCCGAGTTCCGCGGCGCCTGAAGACCCCGGTGTAGGGCTGATGGTGAGCACCAGCCAGAGCATAAGTTGCCGGGCCATGACCGCTGCGTGATCCAAAGAAGGGTAGAAAATCAGGAGGACCATGTTCAGCGTGGCAAACCGCGCTGTCCAGCTCGAACATGTTGCTGTGAACCCGCCCACCCAATACCTCCAAGAGGCGGATCGGATGTTGCGGGAAGCCTCCAACAGGTCGCTTGACCAGGCGTCGATGCGGTCGCTCCAACGCCGAAGGAGCCAAGTGGTTCGGGCCCATTGCAGCCCGCGGTAAGTCCCTTGCGGCCGAATGACCAACCCGAGCAAAATGGTGGTCGTCAACGTCGCTATGAATGCGTAGGCCACCCAAAAAAGCGAGCCCCACGCCGCCGATTCCAATCCCGCGGGAAACACGGATTGCCCGCCAAAGCTGGCCAGCAGGAAAACAAGCGGCACCGCAACCAAATAAAAGGCCTCATCCATCAAGGCGGTGGCGAATACCGTTGCCAAGCTTTTGCCCCACCGCAGGCCGTCGCGTTTCAGGATGACAACGGCTACGGCTGAACCGCCGACCACACTCGGGGTGAGCGCTGAGGAAAGCTCCCACAGCAGGATGTTCTCGGTGGCTTGCCGCCACGAAAAGGATTGAAAGGAGAGGATGCGCAAGCGAACGATGTAGCCGATGTCCCGGACGAGCACGCAGGCGATGACGCCCAGCAAGGCCCAGGTGGAACGCCGGGACCACTCAAATTGTTGGATTAGGGACCATGAAGTGGTGGCTTCTCCCGTCTGCGGGTCGCTTACCTCGTGATGCGCACCAAACCACACCACAGCCCCAGCCGCAACCGTGCCTATGAGCAAGGGAGCAATCCATTGGGTCCACTTGAAGGGTGCGCCTTTCGCCATGCCCACAAGTTACCTCACTCTCAAGCGTAGGCGTGGCTGCCTTCAGAACAATTTTGGCACATCTCCAGTGCGGATCGGTTGGAGAAGATCTGCGCGCGGAACGCCGCGTATTCCGGACTGAACCAGATGTCTTTGAACGCCTGTTCCCCGACCGAACCCATGGTGTGGTGCGCGTCCTTGTCAAAGCAGCAGGGGACTACCTTGCCGTCCCACGTCATGACGCAGCCGTGCCACATGCGCCAGCATTCGTCCGCCAGTGGATTGCGCAAAAACCACTCCCCACTGAGGTTGCGGTCGTAGCGACGCAGCTCGGGGTCTTCGGTCAGGAGGGGATGGTCGTCTTCAGGTTGATCGATTTGAGCGGTTTTGATGACCACCTCATCCACACCAATGCGTTTCGCGTGCTGTTTGATGGTGTCGACCTCGTGCTCGTTGGGTCCCACCACCAAAAACTGCCACACCAAGTGAGGCCCGCGGCCGCCGTTGGCGCGGCGCGCTTCCACCATGTTGCGTGTGCCTTCGAGCACCTTGTCCAGTTGTCCACCGACCCGGTAGGATGCGTAGGTGTCCTGGGTCATGCCGTCGATGCTGATGATCAAGCGGCTGAGGCCAGATTGGACGATTTCGGTGCAGCGTTCAGGACGCAGGAAATGCGCATTGGTGGACGTCGAAGTGTACAGCCCGTGGGCCGCTCCGACGCGCACCAATTCGTTCATATCCGGGTGGAGGTAGGGCTCGCCTTGGAAGTACAAATTCAAGTACACCAGGTGTTGCCCGATTTCATCCAGCACCCTTTTCAAGGTGTCAACTTCGAGCATACCCGTCGGTCGGGTGAAGGACCGCAAGCCCGATGGGCACTCTGGACACCGCAGGTTGCAGGAGGTGGTGGGTTCCACGCTCAGGCTCATCGGCCAGGCGGACTGGGCTGTGGCGCTGCCGCGCTTGTTGCGGTTGTACCCGCGATAGGCCCGAACGGCATTGGCCAGCCGGTGCCGGTCGAGGGGCCGGAGTCGGTTCCATCGATCGCGAAATGCTGCACGGGTATTGCTCCATCCGAGGGCCATACCCAAAGATAGTTCGGTTCGCCGTTCTCGATTAATTTCGTCACATGATTGCACTGGGTGATACGTTGATTTCTGAGGATGTTTTTGACACCCTGTTCGCGTGCGATTTAAAGGCATGCAAAGGAGCGTGCTGCGTTGAGGGTGAAAGTGGTGCGCCGCTGACGGAAGAAGAAGTGGAACGACTGGAGGAGGCGTTTGAAGTGGTCAAAGGCCAATTGCGCCCCGAGGCCTTGGCTGTCATCGATGAGGTGGGGTTGTTCGAAGTGGACCAAGATGGTGATTACGTGACGCCCATCATCAATGGCCGCGAATGCGTGTACGCCACATTCGACGCCGACGGCACGGCCAAGTGCGCGTTCGAAGCGGCCTGGCGGGAAGGCAAGTCGGATTGGCCGAAGCCCATTTCCTGCCATTTGTACCCGGTCCGACTTAAAGAACTGCAGGACTTCACGGCTTTGAACGTCCACCGTTGGCCGATCTGTGACGGCGCCCGAACCTGTGGTGCCAAGGCCAACATCACGGTGCTTGATTTTTGCAAAACCGCCTTGATTCGCCGGTTCGGTGAAGCGTGGTACGACGAAGCTCAGCTCATTTGGAAAGCATGGAAAGCGCAGCAAGCCTGAGCATCATTCGTCGGTTCATGGTGTGCACCATGGCCGTGGCAATCGGACTCTTGTTCGATGGCCTTCGAGCCCAGCAGGTTGTGCCGTTGGATACCTTGAATACGCCGAACGATGAAGTACTGCTGGGGTGGGATGGCAGCGCCTTGTTTTACCGCAGCATCCCGCGGTCTTCCGATACGGTGAAAGCAGGAGATTGGTTTCTGTCTCCAGGCCAAGAATATTCAGCTACGCCAACGCAAGGTTGGGTTGCTTTCGACAAGGGTCAGCCCATGAACTTGCGCGCCTGGAGCGCCGCTGACTGGCCGGGCATTGGCGAGGTCCAGCACGTGACCATTGACGCTGAACGGGGGGTGCTCGTTTTAAGCGCATTGCAACCAACGGGGGATTTTGATTTGTTCATGGCTCAGCGCTCGGGCAGTACTTGGTCCAATCCAGTGCCGCTTTCGGGCCTGAATACGCCGGCGGATGAAGTATTCCCCAATTTTGACAACGGCGCCTTGCTGTTCGCGTCCAATGGTCACCCGGGGCGGGGAGGATTTGACGTCTACCGATCGGATCGACGCTCGCACTATGCCGAATGCACGGGGCTAGAGGAGGGCGTAAATACCGCTGGCGACGAGTTGGCTGCGGTTCCAGCAGGCGTTCATGCGGACCATGGCTACTACGTTTCAGCTGTTCGCATGGGCGGAGGAGGTGTGGATTTGTTTTGGGTAGGGGCTACGGCCGAAGATGGAAATGAGCGGATGAAAGAATTGGCTGTGGAGGTTGTGTACCGTCGGGCTCCAGTCGAGGCTGCCC
>CAXREW010000018.1:0-4556 GCA_964229455.1 Flavobacteriaceae bacterium
CCTGCATCGGTGAACCATGCCGCCTCAAACACGTCTGTCAATTCCTTGCGGAACTCTAGGCCAACATCGAGTTGAACATCACCGACGCCGGGCACATACCCTGCATCCAATACGTCTTGCCGGGCAAATCCCGGTCCCAAGTCACGCACCGTCCACCCTCGAACCCCATTCGCTCCGCCCGCAAAAAACGCCCGATCAAAAGGCAGCACATCCATGTTGGTGCCCACGGTGGCATAGCCCGCCTTCACCCGTCCATGAACGGAACCCCACCCCCCAACGGAGCGGCCATACGTCCACTCGCCGTCGCCGCGCACATAGTGGGCAAACGGAATGCCCCCAAGGAGGTAGGCCTCGCCTTCTCCTTGACGCAAGCCCAACGGGACAGCCAAGGCGTGCAGCCCCATTCCCGTCCATTCGGCATCCAGACGCCAGCGACCGCGTGCGGATTGACGTTCCCACTTCGAACTCCAACCAAGCTTGGACGCCAACGACGTATAATCTACGAATCGGCCTTCTAGTATGGGATTGGCCTGTTGCGTAAGCCATTCCGCAAATTGTGCTTCCGGGGTGATGTTGGAATAGCGAAATTCCAACGGGGTTACCCGCAGCTTGCTCTCCCGTTCGGGATTTTCGATGTAGCTGAATCCGTAGGTAAATGAAGCCGCTTCCCGAGCATACTCTGGACGGACTTCGCGTCCCCAGTTCAGTGCCAACTCCGTTCGGGCTTGATTTGATGGCCGTAATCTTCCCAGCGACAGCGGGGGAATCCCGAGCGTTGAATACGTACTCGAAATGGACCAAGTGCCGCTGTTGGGCACCAGGGCATCTCCGGTGTAACTGAATGGCCGTGTAGAAACAATTCCACCTGTTAATGCCAATTCAAAGGCATCGGCTTTTCCTCGGAGGTTGTTGTTGCGAAATCCAACGCTTCCTATTGGACCGTATCGGGCATCGCTTCGAATCATTTGGGCCTCCGCGGTCAAATCTATCCGCTCGCTCAACTCCAATTCCACATCCACATCGTAAAAAACATTCCCTTCACCTTGATCTCGCAGGTTTCCCGGCATCTCCACGCGGCTGATGCCCGGCACATTGGATAACCGTCGGTAGGTGTCTTGTAGGACTCGCTCGTTGAAAAGCATGCCTGAATCAACCGACAATAAAAATTCTACGACTTCAGCCTGAATGCACGGAACATGGCCATTGATGCGTTCTTGGCACGCCCAATCCACATCACCGAACCGTGTGAGCTGATGCGGGATGGGCGCTCCTTCATTGGTATAGTCAAAAGGCAGCAACTCAACCGTCAAGGCCACCTGTTTTTCTTTGAATTGTCCTATGGTATCGGCTACAAAAGCAACGTGGGAAGCCTGAACCGAGGGGTAACCGCTATTTCGGAATGAGCGGGCGATGGAACTGCGAATGGATTCGAGGTGTCGAACATCAAAAGGCTCCCCAACCAGCTGTGACGCATCAAAGTCCAATCGGCTTGTATTCAGCCCACTTCCCTCAGTGAACCAATTGCAAGACCGTACGGTCCAACGATTTCCCACATCCAATGCAAATTCAAGTCGCGCACGATGGGCTTCAACCGAGTCCATGCGCAATGCGCACGTCGCATCGAGGTATCCCATCTGCTGCGCAAGCGCCGCCAAGTTCAAGCGTGATCGCTCAGCCAAATAGTCATCATATAAGACCGGAGGCTCCCCCATTCGATACGCTAACCACCAACGCAAGCCGCCCTCGGCTTTGCCCTTGGAAAGCCTTCGCTCTTGTGCCTCCACGAGAGCCGATGGTCGAACCATCAAGTGGATCTGGAGCGGCAGTCGAACGCCCAAGAAGCGCGTGTTGGGTTGCTGCCGCAACACATCACGGTACAGACCGCTGTTCGCGAGTGTGGTCCCGTCAGTTGCGTTGATTTCTACGCGATCCAAGATTCGCTCCCCATCGCTCAATCGACGCGCCGGTGAGCACGCAGAGAGCATCGCCAATGCACATATCGCATAGCTTTGCACAGCAAAACGCAACTTCATGGACAAGACAACCCTCAAAGCCATTCGCGCCCTTCGAAGGAAGACGGAACGCACTGAGCAAGGGCGATTCGTGGTCGAAGGCGACAAGGGCGTAGCTGAATTGGTTGCGAGTTCCATTGTAGTGGAACGAATGTACTACGTCTCCACCATGGAAGATGCAGTGCCGGACTCCCATCGACACCTCGCAGAGCAAATCTCTGTTAAGGACATGGAACGTATTTCGCAGATGAACACGGCACCCGGATTGCTTGCGGTGGCTTCCATTCCCAACCGAACGCCCGAGGAGGTTGCACAATCCGTTGAACAATCACCGATGTCATTTGGATTGGTGGGGGCCCGATTACAAGATCCGGGGAATTTGGGCACGCTGATTCGGGTGGCCGATTGGTTCGGATTCGGAGGGGTGTTGATCACCGAAGGCACGGTTGACCCCTGGAACGCCAAGACTGTCCAAGCCTCGATGGGATCTATTTTTCGGGTGCCTGTAGCCGAGGCATCCATGGAATACCTGCACGGGTTGAGTGGTCATTTCCACATGGAAATGCAAGGATCGCCGCACGCGGAAGTCGATTGGCAAAGCGGCTGGATTTGGGTGGGTTCGGAATCCCATGGGTTTGAAGGAATGGACCTTCCCAAAGACTCGATAGCTGTGAACATCCCTCGGGTTGGAGCAGCTGAGTCGTTGAACGCTGGCGTGGCTTCCGCCATTGTCTGCGCGGAGATTGCGCGAAAGAAATCAAGTCGGTAACCGGTCAAGCCGTCACAGAAGAAGCCTTTTCGGCCAGTACTGCGTTAACCAATGGATTCATGGTGATTTCGCACCATTTGATGCGAACAGCCTCGTCGCTGACTTGGAGGTCTGTCAGGGAACCAGCAATAGTGCGGATGCGCTTTTCGCAGGCCTGACTGACTTCAACATCCACACCTTCAGGGCTCCAATCAACTGGCCAATTCTCTCCCCGTTCTCCCGTCAAGCGCATCCACTCTGAGGCAGCCCAGTGTTGGCACGGCCAAGTGCGCATGGATTCGTGCAGAACATGGTCCACACGGGCAGCCAAGTGGGCCGCTGGCCGAACACCTTCCGGTGATTCTTCCCAAGCAATTGGACCGCAGAATGCCACATGGATGCGGCCTTTCCAGCCGAACAATCCCTGCTTCATGCTGCGTTCGTCTTCGCCTGATGCTTTGACGTATTCACCGTCATTGGCCTCACGAATGAGCAGCTCACGCACTTTCATGCCATCGCATGGGTCCCATTCGTAGCTCAAGCTCACCGGCTGAACTTTGAGTCGATTCCAGGATTCAGCGTCTTCTCCATTCAACAGCATGCGGATCAGCGCCGGAGAGGTTCGGTCGTCGCCGTCTTTGGCCCGGCCTTCACGTTGAGCCAGCCATACGGAGGCGTCTTGCTCGGTGATGACGTGGCGGACATAGGCGGCGACTTCAGCACTCGCCATCAGCTGTTCTCGAGGCGTGCCCCCTCGGCGAACGATGAAACTTTTGTTCAGCCGAACCAATTTTTCAACCCACTCTGTTTGCAGCAGGTTACTCCCGATTCCGATTTGTGTCGTCGACTCACCGCGTGAAAGCAGTGCCATGTTGATGAGGGACGGGTCCAGTACTATGTCACGGTGGTTGGAAATGAAGAGGGCTCCATGGCCCTCGAATCCCGCGGGGAAATCAACCGTCACGTCCTCAGCGGTCCGCTGAAGCAACAAGTCGATGAAAACGCGTGAGAGGTTTTCTTGAAAAGCATCGACACTTTGGAGATCCTTGATGCCTTGGATCATCTCTGCTGCACGTTCATTCCCAATGAACGGACCGAGTTGAGCTTCCCAGTCGAGCGCCCCCACCAAGCACGCAATGGCTTCGGGAACCTCGTGGTCCAAATAGGGTCGCATATGCGCAAAAGAATCCTCCATCTTCCGCCACGAATTTAGGTAACCTAAATTTGTCCCATGCGATTTGACGACCTCAAGCTTACGCGGCAGTTCTTAAACGCCATTGCCGACGCGGGGTACGAAAACGCGACCCCCATCCAGCAAAAGGCCATTCCACCGTTGTGCGCAGGCCAGGACGTCATTGGCATTGCGCAAACCGGCACGGGCAAGACGGCTGCTTTTTTGCTCCCCTTGCTTCAGACATTGAAATACGCCCAAGGCCAGGCGCCTCGCGGGTTGGTGCTCGCACCCACAAAAGAACTCGTGGTCCAAATCCACCAAGAGGCAGTGAAGTTTGCAGCCTACACCGACTTGCGCATTGTCGCGTTTTATGGCGGCGTCGGACCGAAAAAACAAATTGAAGAAATCGCCGACGGAGTGGATTTGATCGTCTCCACCCCCGGAAGGTTTCTGGAAATCTACTCACGCGGGCACATCGAGACGAAGAAGTTGAAGCACATCGTTTTGGATGAAGCGGACCGCATGATGGACATGGGATTCATGCCGCAAATTCGACAGGTGCAGGAAGTGGTGCCTACCAAGCGGCAAAACATCCTCTTCTCTGCCACGTTCCCTCCTCGCG
>CAXREW010000019.1:0-3771 GCA_964229455.1 Flavobacteriaceae bacterium
GGCAGCGCGCGAGCCCCTGTCCTTCATTGGCGTCAACAGCATCGGATTACGCAGACGTGGTTTTGACAACGAGCAGGTCATGAGCATCGAAGACATCTACCGAACGCTCTACGTGCAAAACACCAACCTGTCCCAAGCCATCCGCGTGGCTGAGACGGAACTGCCGCAATCCAAAGAAAAGGACACCATCCTCGCGTTCATCCAAGCCTCCGACAAAGGCATCATCCGTGGGCCGTTCTGATGGCAACTGCCACAGATTCGAACAGCACGGGCATTGCAGTAGAACTGCAAAGCGTCTCCCACACCTTTAAATCACGCCCTGTATTTGATCCTGTAACGGCCCTCGTGCCCGCAGGCAGCGAATGCCTGATCCGAGGCACAAACGGAAGCGGTAAATCCACTTTGGGGCGCATCTTGGCAGGGGAACTCACCCCCGCCGAGGGGCAAGTCACTTGGCAGTTCGAAACGCAAGCAATGGAAGCGGAGGACCTGTGCCTGCGCAGTCAACGGGTGAGCCCCGTAACGGCATTGCACCCTCAGCTGACCATCACTGAACTCATTGCCTTTCAAGGTCAATTTCAGCCATGGTTGTCCCCTTCCGCTGCCTCGGAGTTACTGAACGAGGCTGGATTGGCCAAGCACATGGGCAAAGCTTACCGGGATTTGAGTTCCGGCATGCAACAGCGGGTGAAATTGGCCCTTGCACTGGCGGCCCAATCAGGACTCATCGTATTGGATGAGCCGTGTGCCAACCTCGACGCAGCCGGCATAGCGTGGTACCGTGAAAGCCTTCAGGCCGTGCGCGGAGAAGCAACATTGATTGTGTGCTCAAACGACCGCGAGGAGGACTTTATCGATCCGAATATCACGATTGAATTAAACTTATAAAGTGCTGATATATAGTGCTTTAGTTGCTCGTCTCATTTTTTTTGAAACCTTTCTTGAAGCCATGACGTAAGAGGAATTCGAAACTCAATTCTCGAAATTCAAATACCTCTATATCATGAAACTTCAAAAGTTTTACATTCTCGCAGCCGCTGCTCTTTTGATTGGCGCTGTATCTGCCCAGGCGCAGACTGCCAACTTTGCTTCTACAGCAGGTCCTTTTGACAACCTCAATCACGATTGCGTGGCCAAGGAAGCTCGTGGCAACCAGGTGTTGTTGTTGAACCACTTGGATGTTGTTACCCAATCGTTCACTGCATGTGAGCAGGGTGTTGTAGAAAAGGTTTACGTCATCGTGAAGCAAACCGGTTCTGATGGCCGCATTTCTGCGGTGATCGAAGACAGCCGTGGACAAGAACTCGAAGGCCACAAACTTGACATCCGCGAAGGATTTGACGGCGTGGTAACCTTCAAGTTGCAAACGAAAGTTGATGCTGGCATGAAGTACTTCTTGAAGATCCGTGCCATGGAAACCAACTTGGTTTTGGAAGGTCAATACGGTCAAGCGTCTGACAATTCGTTGCACTTGAACGGATGGAAACTCGACGGCAACATCACTACGGCCATCGGTATGCGTCGTGTGATCGAACGCCCTGAGGTAGCCTTGGATGCTCGCAACCCATACGGTGACAACATCATCGAGGACCGTGCGACTGAGTTCCAGAACAACTTCGTTGTATACCCAAATCCATTCGTTGACCAGGTTACCGTTACGTTCAAGCGTGAGTTCAAAGGTGAAACAATTGTGATGTTGACTGACTTGTCAGGCAACGTACTCCACCGCGAAATCCGTCAGAATCCAATTGAGGGTCAGAACGTGAACCTCAACCCTGCATACAACTTGCACCCCGGTGCTTATGCCTTGCGCATCATCAACGACAACCGAGTATATAATCAAACGTTGATGAAGCAGTAATCTATTAGTCTTCGTTTTGTGTTCAAAAAGGGCCGCCTTCGGGCGGCCTTTTTCGTGCTCCAATTTCTGGGTCATCCGCGCCGAACCGGATCGAGCAAGTCGAATACCGTTTTCACAGGTGCGAAAGTCATGGCAGGTACCTCGACAAATTCGGTGAGCCAGTTGTCCATCCCTCCGTTCCACAATCCCGGACGCTCCAGGATGCGAATGGACTTGCCGTTCCAGTCCTTTTGTCCGGTGAAGAACCGGTGTTGATCAGCAAATTGCAGGATATCGTAACGGGAACCATCCGCTCGCTGAACGTGGCAAACCAAGTCCACCGGATTGAAGTGGGTGCCGCCGCTCAGTCCGCCTTTGGGCAATTCTGCGCTTTCCACAATGCTTGGCACCACTCGGCCATTTGCTTGTCGAATCCAAAACGGACCTCCACCAGGGGCGCCTTCATTCAGTACCATTCCTGCCACGCGCATGGGTCGATCGAGCAACGCTACAAGTCCATCAGCATCTGGAACCGCGCTTGCGTTGGCATCAAACGCCACCAACCATGCCGTCGCATCCTCCATCCATGTTGCCGACCCCAGGTCTGAGCGGTTGAGCAAGCTATCCAGCTCCTCAACCCGCGCCGCACATCGACCAAGCAACACCTTCTGCTCTTCATTCCGATCGGCCATGCACCGCTCTGGAACGACGTTGTCGATGTTCCGAATCAACACAAAAGGCGTTGGGATGGCCGCCAAGTTCTTGAGCAACGCCCCGTGACCTCCGGGTCGAAACAACAATGAGCCATCTTCATGCCGAGCGAGTGCGTTTGAATCGAGGTCCCATGCCAACGCATCAGTGGACGGCAATTGCACCGAAGTTGTGATGGTCGCGCCGGTTTCACCCAAAATGGAATGGATCCGCGCAGTGAAGCGTTCAGGAACGGTAAAATGCAAGGGGGCATTGCCCGCGAGCAAGCTCCATTCTGCAACATGTTCCTCAAACGAACACCGGCTCTTGCCATCGGCATACCGATGGAACGGAATGAGGCCTTTCGGCAGGTGGCTCCAACCGAATTCTGGATCCAGTATCCAAGTGCGCGCTTGTGCCGCACGCTCTAACGGGGGCAGCGCCTCCAACGCCTCCCGTTGGCAAGCGCTCCAAAATGGAAAATCCTGCGCCCGCGCTTGAAGCACCCCTTCTCTTGAGTCATCCTGTGCGCTGCTCAATGCAGCAAACATCCGTGAAGCCGCCCCGGATGCGGGAACAAATCGGGTGCATGATGAACGTTCCGCCAATACCGAGGTGCCGGCGTCATTGGCCTTGAGTCGTTCGTCTGATGTTAAAACGTGGATGCCGTCCCCTGCTGTACAAGGGCGGTCAACGGTCACTGCAGGGCCAGAAACCTGCAACTTTTGAGATTGGGATTCCGCTTCCTCAAGTGACCAGCCTCGCTCTGAAAATGCGCGTTGGTCCTGCGCTGTCCAATCCGACCCCATGAAACAAAAATAACGTCCATGGGATAAATGACTTAAATGGCAATGTTAACCCTGTGGGCAGAGCGCTTCGAACTGAAGTTGCCGCCAGGCCGCGTGCTCCTGCAAAACCGAACCCGCGCCCTTATTGTCCAGCAATTGCTGGAGCGCAGCCACATCGTCATCCAATCCCACCACCCGCAGATGCGACGTCATACGCGCTCCAATGGCGTGCAAAGCCGAAGCGTCGCCCTGGGTCCAAGCTTGGGCAAACAACTGCAACAGCATGGGGTAATTCTCTTGGAATCGGCACAAGATGTACTGCGCCAGTTGGCTGTTGCCTTGCATTTGATGCAAGAGCCGTTTGTTCATGGGAATGGACATGCCGCTGCTTACGGGAACGGAGGTCAAAAGGTTCCGGTTGGAGTCCTTAATTTTATCGCACATGAAAAAGCG
>CAXREW010000020.1:0-2863 GCA_964229455.1 Flavobacteriaceae bacterium
CGATGACGGACGCATCCAGCACACCACCGATGGAGGCGCGACGTGGACATACCATGCGGCGAGCATCAAGCGGTTCCCCCAAGGGGCGTGGATTCCACAGATTCACGTGAGTCCACATGATGCCGATGAGGTATACGTCGTGGTCAACGATTACCGCCGCAACGATTGGCAGCCGTACCTGTACCGCACCCCCGAGGGCGGTGCGTCGGGGGTGCGGTTGGGCCTCGAAGGTGGGGAGGTGACCGGCCACGTGTTGAGCGTTGTACAAGACCCCGAGGTAGCCTCGTTGCTGTTCTTGGGAACGGAGGAAGGGCTTTTTGTCAGCTTTGACCGGGGCGCGAATTGGAAACGATGGGAACACGATGTGCCTTCGGTCCCGGTGCGTGACATGGTCATTCACCCACGAGACGGGGACTTGGTTTTGGGCACGTTTGGCCGAGCGGCGTATGTCATTGATGACTTGGCGCCATTGCGTTCCCTCGCAGCAGAGGGCAACGGCCTGATGGAAGAAAGCTTGCGGGTTTTTTTGATTCCTGATGCGTACCAGGTGAATTTCCGCCGCCACGCGGGGGCTCGATTCCCAGCCGATCATTACTGGAGTGGAGAGAACTACGGTGGCGGTGCACGGGTGCAATTTTATGTCCACCCAGATACGGCCGAGGCATACGAAAAAGATGACCTGGAGTGGAGTATCCTCAACGCCGAAGGCGATACCCTGCGCAACGGTACGCTCACGGCGGACGGTGGCATCCAAACGACGCGTTGGCGGTTCGATACCAACGGCATGGATTGGCCCCAACGGGAGTTGAAGAAAAAGAAGGAAACGCCGAGTGGAGGCGGACCGGACGTCCTGCCCGGCACGTACACCTTGGCCATGAACCTCGGCAATCACGCTAGCTCTGCGTCCGTGACCGTTCACCCGGATCCACGCGTGCCTTACAACCGACAGGCTCACGAAGCGCGCAATTTGCACCAGCGCATCGCCATGGAAGCGGCCAAGCCCATTGTGGATGCCATGAACGAGGTACAGCGCATGCTGACCACGATGGGCACCGTGAAAGACGATTTGAAGTGGATTCCCGACTCGCTCAAAGAGGATGCGACGGCCTTGGCAGACTCACTCGATGGTGAATTGACGCGCATTGAGGAGATTTACTACCAACCGCGGGATTACAAGGGCACGGGCAGTGTGACCGAACGGTTGAACTCAGTGATGTGGACGGCGTTCTCCGTTACGGGAGGGGCTGACGCGCCGGGCGGCAATGCGCAGCGTGCACTGGAGCGTCTGCGCGATGAAGGGAAGGCCTTTGCTGACGAGGTGAAAGCCGTTCAAGAGGGTTTGTGGTTGGAGTGGCTCGAGGCGGTTGAGGCCGTTGACCGGTCGCCCTCCCGCATCTACGAGCGCACGGGTAAGCAGTAGGGTTAGCCCAGCCGCCATGTGACCATCCATTGGATGGCCATGTTCATCATGAAATTGTCCCAGCGCTGCACGGGCTGGTCGGGGCGCTCGCTGATGGGCAACAGACTCTGCGAAAGCCGGACTTCGAAGGCGGTTTTTTCCGACCACGTGTAGCCGGCCTGCAACACCCCTCCGACGTCAACAGCGTTGAGTTCGAGGTAGCTGAGTTCGCTGTAACCGTTGCCGTAGAAATCTTCCTCCGCCGCGACGAGCACGCTGGGTTGAACGCCTGCACCCCACCACCATTCAGGGGCAGGGTTCCACGTGCGAATCAGCGGCACGTCGATGTAGGTGAAACGGTACCGCCAGGAGTTGAAGTCGCCATTTTTGGTGTCGGGAACCCGGCGGCTGCCTTTCTGGGTGTACAGGATGCCCCACTGTACGCCTTGTCGTGCGGAGCGCCGCATATCAATGGTTGCCCCGGCGCAGAGGCCGAATTTGTTGAAACCGGAGATTTGATCACCGTGCACTTGGGTGGCCGAAAATCCCGCGTGGAGTCGAGCCGAGAACTGCAATGGGTCTTCCTGCGCCTGCGCTGTGGAGAGCGCTGAACAGATTAATGCGAGCATGTACGATGCGACCAACCGCATCAGTCCACGTGGATTTCAGCGACGTTTAGCACGTAGCCGTTTGCATCGGATATCACCGCCAGGACCGTGGCGTTTTCAATCACCCATGCCTCGTTCCAAGCAAACGTAGCTGATTGGGTGGCAACATCCCCGGCCGCAGCACCTCCAGCTACATCCCCAAACCCGATGCCCAAGGCACCGTGCACGGATCCGCGAAGTACGTGGTTGAATTCGTAATCGGCGACCACTTCAGGATCGGCGGAATAATCCAATTGGTAATCAAAGATGTGCGACTCCAGAATGAGCCAGGCCACTTGGATGGGGCCGGTGACATCGTCGTAAAACGTTCCGTGCACGTGCAGGTTCAAGTGCCCGTTCGCCGGGACCCATTCGTAATCGTATTGGAGCCCGAGGACGGGATCGAGGTTCATCTCTTCCATCGCCTTTTCCTCCCACTGTGCCGGGGCCCAGAACGATCCGACGCCGTTGATGCGGTTGATGCGGCCGACGGGGTTGGCCTGAAAATCCAATTGGTCCCAAAACACATCGCCCTCCTCTGTGGTCCAGTCCGTGTCAAAATAGCCGTCATCCGTATTCGCCAAGTTGCCGGCGTGGATGGCCATCGCACTGATTTTCCCCTCGTAATTCGCCACCATGTCTTCGGCGATTATGGCCGCGGCCGGGCAGTTGCCGCACTGATGGGCGGTAAAGTCTTCCACCAACACACGCTTAACCGCGTCACCTTGAGGGAGTGATTCAAACGTTGGGGCTGGTCCGTAAACCGCTTCGAGGTAGTTCGTCGTGACGGGGATGATCGGGTCTTCCAACTCGTCAC
>CAXREW010000021.1:0-7331 GCA_964229455.1 Flavobacteriaceae bacterium
CCGATTCAAATTCATGGCAATCGTACACCAACTTCAACTTCGACCGCATCCACTTGGCCAGCAGGCCCATGCCAAACGCCTCGGCATCGTTGCAATGCCATGCATCGGCCTTTCGGTAGGTCAAGGCAATGCGCAAAGCCAATTCCGCCCACTTCAGCGGAGCCAGCACCCGAAATCCAGGAATGTAGATGCGCACCCGTTCAATGCGAAAGCCCGCAGGATGCTGTTCCACTCTTGGCAATTGGTTGCGGTGCAACGCGACGACCGTCACCTCGTGCCCGGCCTCCACCAAAGCGATGGACGTCTTCAACACCCGGTTGTCCCGGGTGAAGTCATTCAGTACGACGTTCGCTATTTTCATCAACGCGCCTTCAGTCTTGCTTCAAAGGCCGCTTGCCCGCGGCGTACATGCGCTCAATGATGTCAACCACCTTGAGCCCCTCGAGGGCGTGGGTGGTGATTTCTCCTGCTCCACTCAGAGCGGCATGGATGTTATCGAAGATGTAGCCGTGGTTGGCCGCTGACCCTTTGTAGTGGCCGTAGTCATTGGCCGGATTCGACGGAGGCAGTTCGGGCATGGTGTACCCGGCGATGTCGCACGTCTCCACTTCATTCATGTATTGTCCGCCGACCTTGATAGTGCCCTTTTCGCCGATGACCGTCACCGAGGATTCGAAATTTTGATTGGCCACTGCCGTGGAGAAGTTGAACATCCCCAATGCTTTGTGATTGACGAACTCAAACGTCACTACGCCAGAGTCTTCGAAATCTGTGTTGTGCTGGTGTGTAAAATCCTCGAAGCGGCTCTGGATGTGGTGGATGTCACCGAAGACCCAATACATCAAGTCGATGAAGTGGCTGAATTGCGTGAACAAGGTTCCGCCATCCAAGTCTTTGGTGCCTTTCCATGGAATCTTACCGTAATAGCGGTCGTCTCGGTTCCAATAGCACTGCACCTGAACCATGTGAATGGCCCCCATGGTCCCGCTTTGGATCACCTCGCGCAACCAAACCGAAGGCGGAGAGTAGCGGTTTTGCATAACGCAGAACACCTGTTTGCCTTTCGCCAATGCGGCATGAAGCACAGCCTCGCCATCGGCCCGTGTCAGCGCCATGGGCTTCTCGATCACCACATGGCAATTGCTTGAAATGGCCTCAATCGCCTGCTGGGCATGGAAGCCATTGGGCGTACAGACGCACACCACATCCAACTCCGGATGTGCCTCCAACATCGCTTTGTGGTCGCTGTAGTGCGGAACATCTCCATCGACCCCACACGCCTCTTTCGAGCGGATGTCCGCGAAGGCCACCAAGCTGAACCCTTCCTTTCGGCGGATCATCTCCATGTGCCGCTTGCCGATGTGGCCTGCACCGATGACGCCAAAGTTCACATTATTCATGCCGCGAAATTAGGCCTTAATGACTGGATAATCGTTGGAATCATGCTGTACGTCAGACCGAAGTAAAAGGGCTGAAATCGAAGCTAAATTGCACCATGCGAATTGTGAGCCTCGTACCGAGCTGGACTGAATATGTGGTGGACTTGGGATGCGCCGAGAAACTTGTTGGCCGCACGAAGTTTTGCGTTCGCGCTGGCGAAAAAGCTGAGCGCATCCCCGTCATTGGTGGCACGAAGCGCATCCACCTCGACCGAGTGGAGCAGCTCAAGCCAGACCTCGTGATTGCGAGCAAGGAGGAAAACACCCGAGAGGACGTCGAAGCGTGCCGTGCATTCTCGGACGTGCTTGTCACCGATGTGCGCACCATTCCCGATGCTTTTCAAGCCCTCGAAACCATTGGTGAAGCAGTCGAGCAAGCTGCAGCTGGCGCCTCGTGGCGCTCCAACATCGAAAGAGCGTGGGGAGAGCCGCTTGCTGAACATGCTCAAGCACTTTACGCCATCTGGCAAAATCCGCTCATGGTTGCCGGCCACGACACCTACATCCATGCTGCGATGAACTGGTGGGGCTTTGGCAATGCGTTGCCGGCCACGGCGGAGGGGCGTTATCCCGAATTAAACGCAGAGCACTTGGATGCACTTGCCGGCACCCCCATCCTGCTCGCTTCGGAACCCTACCCTTTTGCGTCGAAACACTTCGCGCAATTCGCTTCAGCCGGTCTGCGGCCGATGCTCGTGGACGGGGAAGCCTTCAGCTGGTACGGCAGCCGGATGCTGCACACCGTCGATTACCTGAAGGACATGCGCCAGGCCTTGGATCAACTGCCACATTAGTCCGATTTCAAGGACGTTTTGTCAGGTTTATCGCTCGGGTCTGACAGCCATGTCAGTTTGCGGCGATTGGAGGCCAATCGGCACGCTCCTTGACTATACCGAACCAAATCTTAGAATTCAACACTAGCTATGAGTAAAATCATTGGAATTGATTTGGGTACCACCAACAGCTGCGTCTCCCTCATGGAGGGCAACGAACCTGTGGTCATTACAACCGCGGAAGGAAAGCGCACGACGCCTTCCATCATCGCATTCATCGACGGCGGTGAGCGCAAGGTGGGCGAACCGGCCAAGCGCCAAGCCATCACCAACCCGCAAAAAACGATTTTCAGCATCAAGCGTTTCATGGGAAGCTCATTTGATGAAGTGAAAACGGAAATCGGCCGGGTGCCTTACGAGGTGGTCAAAGGAGACAACAACACGCCGCGCGTCAAAATCGACGACCGGTTTTACACGCCGCAAGAAATCAGCGCCATGACCCTTCAGAAAATGAAGAAGACGGCGGAAGATTACCTCGGCACGGAAGTGACCGGCGCGGTCATCACCGTTCCTGCATACTTCAACGACGCTCAGCGCCAGGCCACCAAAGAAGCTGGCGAAATCGCTGGCCTCGAAGTCAAGCGCATCATCACCGAGCCCACTGCCGCGGCGTTGGCCTACGGCATGGACAAAAAAGCAACCGATCAGAAGATTGTTGTCTTCGATTTGGGTGGTGGTACACACGACGTTTCCATCCTCGAGTTGGGCGATGGCGTGTTCGAGGTGCTTTCGACGGACGGCGACACCCACTTGGGCGGTGACGACTTCGACCAAGTCATCATCGATTGGTTGGTGCAGGAGTTCAAGGACGAAAACGGCGGATTGGACCTCTCCAAGGACCCCATGGCACTGCAGCGTTTAAAGGACGCCGCTGAAAAGGCCAAAATCGAACTCTCGAGCACATCTAGCTCAGAAATCAACTTGCCCTACATCATGCCGGTAGACGGCGTACCCAAGCACTTGGTCCGCTCCCTGTCCCAGGCGAAATTCGAGCAGTTGGCCGATGAATTGATCAAGCGCACCATCGAGCCTTGTGCCTCCGCTTTGAAAGCTGCAGACCTCGAAAAGTCGGACATCGACGAAGTGATTTTGGTCGGAGGTTCTACACGCATCCCCGCGGTTCAAGCCGCAGTGAAAGCGTATTTCGGCAAGGAGCCATCGAAGGGCGTGAACCCTGACGAGGTCGTAGCCGTAGGTGCGGCCATCCAAGGCGGTGTCCTTTCCGGTGACGTTAAGGACGTCTTGTTGCTCGACGTGACTCCATTGTCTTTGGGCATTGAAACCATGGGCGGCGTGATGACCAAGTTGATCGACGCCAACACGACCATCCCGACCAAGAAGTCCGAAACGTTCAGCACGGCATCGGACAACCAACCCAGCGTGGAAATCCACGTGCTGCAAGGCGAGCGATCCATGGCAAACGACAACCGCACCATCGGTCGGTTCCAGCTGGCGGACATCCCCCCTGCACCGCGCGGTGTTCCCCAGATCGAGGTGACGTTTGACATCGACGCCAACGGCATCATTCAGGTCAGCGCCAAAGACAAGGCGACGGGCAAGGAACAAAACATCCGAATCGAAGCCTCTAGCGGCCTCAGCGAAGAAGAAGTGACGCGCATGAAGCAGGAAGCGGAAGCAAACGCCGAAGCGGACAAGGAGGCCAAGGAGCGCATCGAAGTGCTGAACCAAGCAGACGCCTTGGTCTTCCAGACTGAAAAGCAACTCAAGGAGTTCGGCGATAAGATTTCGGAAGGCAACCGCGGTCCCATCGATGCGGCGCTTGAGGAACTCAAGAAAGCTCACGGTGAGCAGGACGTGGACGGCTGCAAGGCCGGCATTGAAAAGCTCAATAGCGCCTTCCAGGCGGCGAGCCAGGAGATGTACGCGGCCCAGCAAGAGGCGGGTGCTGCGGGCAATCCAGAGGGCGGCGCTTCCGATGCAGGCAATGCCGATCCGGAGGTCACTGACGTGGACTTCGAAGAAGTGAAATAACCCTCCGCATTGGAGTCATGAAAAACCCTGGGCCTTGGTCCGGGGTTTTTTTGTTTCCGCTTGAACCCTTGATGGAAGCACTTGTTAGAAAACCCATGGGGAATGACATTCCAAGTCAGTGGAAAACACGCGCCAAGTGGGCCTTAATCCTTATTGGCGTGGCTACGTTGTGGATGGGATGGCGGGTAGCTCAAATTGGATTCGACTACGATTTCGAGAGTTTCTTCCCACAGGACGATGCAGAAACGGAATTCTACCTGGATTTCCGGTCGCAATTCGAATCGGATAACGATTTCTTAATCGTTGGGATTGAGCACGAGCGGAGCATCTACGATCCGGCATTTCTCGCTGATGTGGATGGGTATGTGGACGAACTCGAAGCCCTCCCCTACATCCAAGAAGTGCTCAGTCCAACGCGATTGAAAGAACCCGTCAAACTCGGCCTATCCGTCGTGCAGCGGCCATTGCTTCGGTGGCAAGCCGAAGAGGCACAAACGAAGCTGCTCGCCGACTCCGCTCGCATCGCCGGCCATCCCACGTGGGACGGATCGTTTGTCTCCACAGACGGGAGCGCACTCGCCATCCAAGTCCGCCACAAGCAACTCTTGTCCAAGGCTGGATGCGATAGCTTGGCAGACGCCATTACGGCGCTCGCATCCACCTGGGAACACCCCGTGCACATCGCAGGGCGGGCAGTCGCCCAGAAGTACTATGTAGACGTCATGCAACGCGAAGTGGCGTTGTTCGTGAGCATCGGATTGGTCATTTTGGTGGTTTTTCTCTGGGTGGCTTTTCAGAGCATTTGGGGGGTGTGCATTCCCTTGCTCGTCGTGCTGCTCAGTGGCCTGTGGACGCTAGGCACCATGGAAATGACGGGCAAATCCATTGACGTCATGACCATCGTATTGCCCACCATCATTTTTGTGGTTGGCATCAGCGATGTGGTCCATATTCTCTCCCGGTATTATGAGGAGTTGAGGCAGGGAGCCACCCAATTCCAAGGCATTCAAGCCGCCTTCAAAGAGGTTGGTCTGGCCACGTTCTTGACCACATTGACAACGGCGGTCGGCTTCCTGACCTTGATGTCTTCCTCGGTGGTACCCATTCGCGATTTTGGCGTGTACGCCGCTGCAGGAGTGGGAATCGCATACGTACTGGCCTTCACCTTGCTCCCGTCCATTATGATGCTGTTTCCAGCACCGCAGGTATCCAATGAAGGAAACGGCGTACTCTGGAACCGTTGGCTCCAGAATGCCCTGCACGCCATGCTTCGGCGGCCATTGGTCATTGCAGCCGCCACGTTGGGATTCACAGCGGTTGCGGTGGTTGGAACGAGCCGGATTCAAGTGGACAATGTTTTGCTGGAGGATCTGGCCGAAGACGATCCATTCCGGCAGGAGTTTGCATTTTTCGAACGTGAATTTGCCGGTGTGCGGCCGTTCGAATTGGCCATTGCCATCCCAGAGGATGAAAATCCCTACGGTATCGAGGTCCAGCAAACCCTAGAAAGCATCACGGCGTATTTGGAACAGACCTATGGCGTCGGTTCCATAGTCAGCAGTGACCGGATACTCGCGCAAGCAAACCGCCTCAAAAACGGCGACCAAGCGCGTTTTCACCGCGTACCGTATAAGCAACGTGACATCGATCGCATGACGCGAGCCCTATCACGCGGTGAGAATACCAATCCCCTCGCGTTGGTGGTCAATGAGGAAACGAATGTCCTGCGGGTGTTTGGTAAACTCCCCGACCTCGGAGCCCAACACTACCGAGCCCAAGACGCAGCCTTTTTTGAATGGTTTGCTACTGAATTCCCCGACGCACCCCTTGACCTTCACGTTACGGGCACTGCACGGCTGATTGACCAGAATGTCGGCTCCTTGGCCAGTGACATGGTGTTGGGGTTGGCCATTGCCTTTCTCATTGTCGCGATCATCTCCGGGCTGATGTTCCGGAATGTTGCGATGGTCGTGATATCCCTGATTCCCAACGTACTTCCGCTGCTCATGATTGCGGGCATCATGGGGTGGACGGGCATCGACCTCAAGCTCTCAACCAGCATCATTTTCACCACCGCTTTTGGCATTGCCGTGGATGACACCATTCATTTCATCAGCAAGTTGCGCATTGAATTGGCCAAAGGAAAAGACCTGCAGGAGGCGGTCAGCAGCAGCTTTCTCAATGCGGGAAAGGCCATCATCATCACCAGCATCATCCTTTGCGGTGGATTCATGACGTTGAGCCTGAGTAGCTTCCTGGGGACTTTCTACATCGGCGTATTGATTTCAACCACCCTCCTGCTTGCCGTAGTTTCCGACCTTTTTGTGTTGCCGTGGCTGGTGATGAAATTGCTCCGGTGGAACGCTCCTAAACGCCCAAGCATCCTAAGCAAAATTTTGCGACCTTAGGTGCATGGCATCATCTCGAAGGAAGTTCATCAAAGAGGCCACGGCTGTTGCCGGCGTCCTCGGAATTGGAAGTTGGTGGAGCAAGGCATGGTCTCGCCCCCCTGTGAATCCACCGTTGGAAGGGAGCGGCCGAGCCGCCATGGCTTCGACGTGGAACCACGGCTTGTTGGCCAATGATGAAGGCTTCTCGGCACTGGATTCCGGAGGAAATGCGCTGGACATGATTGAAGCCGGAGCGCGTTTGGTGGAGGCGGATGCGGAAGGATTGAGCGTTGGCATCGGCGGCCTTCCCGATCGGGACGGAAACGTGACGTTGGACGCGTGCATCATGGACCACACCCAAAATGCAGGCTCGGTCTGCTTTGTGCAGGACGTCGCCCACCCCATCACCCTCGCACGGAAGGTCATGGAAGATACCCCGCACGTGATGTTGGCCGGTGCAGGTGCGGAGCAATATGCCCGCGAAGTGGGCATGAAGCGAACCAACTTGCTGACCGAAAAAGCACGCCAGGCCTGGGAAAAGTGGCAAACCACGTCAAACTATGAACCCGTCATCAACATCGAAAACCACGATACGATTGGTTTGCTCGCCTTGGACCACGAAGGCCGATTGGCCGGGGGCTGCACCACCAGCGGGGTGGCGTACAAGATGCACGGCC
>CAXREW010000022.1:0-5190 GCA_964229455.1 Flavobacteriaceae bacterium
CATCGCCATAACGGGCAACCTCACCGGACCGGATAAGGTGTTCTTCATCCCCACCGAACCGAAGACCACCATCTCCGTCAACGGAAACGTAGTAACCACCTTAAACACCCTGACTTCCATCTACACACACACGCTGTACGCCAACTCAGCATATTATGAGGCAAGCAGTCCGGTTTACGCATTGCACTTGACCGGATTCGGCTGCGAAGTCGGCGGCGCCCTGTTGCCTCCCATCGTTTGCACTGGTTCACAGGAAGTGGCCTTCATTCGCTCCACCAACGAATTCATGGGGTTGAAAATCTTGGTCCCTTCCGGCGGCGAGGGTGATTTCGAATTCAACGGAAACCCTGCCTTGATCAACGAGAGCCAATTCAGCGATGTTCCGGGGACGGATGGGGAATGGAAATACGCCAACATCACGGCGTCTTCGTTCGTGCCCCAGTTGTCTGCATCCCGATTGTACAACTCAAGTTCGACCTTTCATCTTGGCATCATCAATGGAGGCGCCTCCTCGGGCACGCGCTATGGTTATTTCAGTAATTACGCCGCCCAAGCCTACGTCGTTCAAGTCGACGACAACACCCTATGCGAAGGCGATGAGCTCGACTTGGAATCAAACCTGCTCCTCGGCGCTACCTACGATTGGACGGGACCCAACGGATTTTCGGGGCAAGGCAATCCCTTTCCGTGTGGTGAAGTGGGACTGGACGATGCCGGCGAATACGTGGTATCCGGATTCGTAGGCGCGTGTCCCATCGAAAACGACACCCTCAATCTGCTGGTGTATCCGTTCCCTGAGGCCCCCGTAATCTCCGGTGACTCGGTGGTGTGCGAAGGGGCACCGTTGGTGCTGTCGACCGATTCGTTGGAAACGGTTCAGTACCAATGGTCAGGGCCCGATGGATTTTACCCCAGCGCCGAGAGCATCTCGGAAACAGCGGTGACCCTCGACCACGATGGCATCTACACGCTCGTCATCAACGACCATGGCTGCTTGTCGCCGCCGACCCTGTGGGACGTGGAAGTCACACCCCAGCAGGCGCTGAGCATCGAAGGCAAAAGCGCTGCGTGGTGCCAAGGGGAGAATTTCATCCTTGAAGCCGTGCCCATTGCCGGCGCCACGTATACGTGGACCAACCCGGAAGGCCAGGCTATGGGCAACCAACTGGGGATTCAAGTCAACAACAGCCAACCCGACGACTCCGGTTGGTATACCGTGCATGGCGAAGCCGAGGGGTGCCCGCTGGTGCCGGATTCGACCTGGGTCGAGGTGATTGAAAACCCCGTCATCGTGGCGGTGGAGGCCCCGGCGGTTTGTCTTGGCAACGAGGCGACGTTCTCCGCCGTATACACGTCGGGAGGAACAGTTGACGTAACGTGGTTCGATGCCAATGGAGACAGCCTTGGTTCGGGAAACCCGTGGGTGATTGCAGACGCTGATTGGGAAGATGCGCAATCCTATGGGGTGAGCGTGGATTACCTGGGGTGCATTGCGGGGCCGGTCCCATTTGACTTCAACCTCGTCCCCCCGCAAGACCTGGACATTCTTGATGCCAACGGAGCGCCCATTGATGCCGATCAAATCTGCCAGGGCGATGAATGGATGCTGGACGGCAGCGGCCCCGATGGCACCGCTTGGTCGTGGAGCGGACCGGATGGGTTTGCCTCCAATGCACAGGCATTCACTTTAAACAACGCCCAGCCCGGGGAATCCGGCTGGTACGTCGTCAACGGCGCAGTCGGCACGTGCCCCATGAATCCCGACTCGGTATTCCTCGAAGTCTTCCCTACCCCCGCGCCTCCCGTGCTGAGCGGATTCACGGAAATCTGTGAAGGTTCCGAATGGTCCTTGAGTGCCGACGGGGAAGGCACCATTCAGTGGTTCCATCCCTTTTGGGGAAATTTCTCCGGGGCGACATGGCCGTTGAACGCTGTTCCGTTGGGCGGGGCCGGAACGTATGAAGTTTACGTGGTAGTCTCCGATTGTCCTTCTCCCGTGGTGACCGCTGAGCTCGAAGTTGCTCCGTTGCCCGAAGTCATTGCGTCCAACTTCGGCCCCATCGAGGTGGAGCATTGCCCGGACAACACACCTGCTTTGGATTTGCCGGAATGGGATCCCCTGTATGCTGTGGAGTGGACTTTCACCGACAGCGATGAAAACACCATTGAATTCGGTGAAGGCCCCGGGATGGTGGCCTTGTACGATGGCATATATACCGCCTATTTGAACACGGGAGCCCCGTGCAATTTGACGGCCGAGGGTACGTTCGATGTGACGACCGTGCTGTGCGCGCTGGTGGTCCCCAATGTCATCTCGCCCAACCAGGATGCGCAGAATGAACGTTTCGCACTGCCCGATCTGACCTATTTCCCCTTCAGCACGTGTCGAATCTTCAACCGATGGGGCCAAGTCGTTTACGTGTCGCAAGATTTCGGGAATGCAGCCGGTTGGGAGCCCACTGCGGCTGAGGCCGCTGAAGGCACTTACTATTACGAGGTCGTCATCAACCGCAACGAAGGTGATTTGAGCATCACGGATGAAAACGGTACAACCACCTACACGGAGCCGGGCCCCATCCGATTGGTGGGCAGTTTAACCCTCGTCCGATGAACCAATACACGCGTCCCATCGCCCTTATCGCCCTTGCTGCAGCCCACATCGCATTGAATGCGGCTGGTGCAACGTGGTCGGACACCTTTCTCGGAGCACTCTTGATGCTGGGGTTGTTAGCGATTGGCATTCCACACGGTGCGTTGGATGTGTGGACGCATCGCCACCGGTCGCCCGGTCGCCATTCTGGGATTTACATCGGGCTGTACCTGCTGGCTATTGCTGTGATTCTGTGCTTATGGTGGATGTTTCCGCATGCCGGCCTACTCGTTTTCTTGCTTCTGAGCGCCTGGCATTTTGGGCAGGCAGATTTTGAACGGTGGGGAATTTCAAAAGGCCACATGGCCTGGGGCACAATTGCATTGGGCATGATGTTGAGTTGGCACGTGGAAGAAGTCAACCCCATCATCGGCCAAATGGGCATTGGCTCGAATGTGCTGGACCGTCTCCTTACAGCCCAAGAGGAATTGAAATTCGTGTTCACCGCTGGGCTGATTGCCTGTGGCATCGCGGCTTTGCGTATGAAGCACTTAACATGGGCGCTCGCCATTGCCTTGCGTGGCTTGACGCCGTGGATTCCCGTGTTGCTGTCATTCGGATTGTACTTCGTCGGTCAGCACAGCGCCTCCGGCTGGCACAACGTGCGCCAGCGGCTGGGGCTCTCCTCTAAAGACCTGTGGCTCAAGGCCCTGCCTTTCACTGCTGGAGCCATGCTGCTCATCGGCTTGGGCATATGGGCTTTCGGCAATCCAGAAGCCGTGCAGTCTGATGCAACGGTTGGTGCGTTTTTCATGTTATTGGGTTGCATCAGCATTCCCCATATCTTCGAGTCGCATTGGTTTCTAATGTCTACAACCAAGCACCGACGTTGACATTGCCCCACCAATCCCCATGACCGCCCGCTTTTATCGTCTTTTCTTTTCGTTCTGCGTGGCACTGACGTGCGGCATGCAAGATGCCATGGGGCAGTTGGACACGGAGTTCTGGTTTGCCGCACCTGAAGTGTGGGCCAACCACGGAGACCAGCCCATTCTTTTGCGCTTTTCGACTTTGGCCGATGCAGCTGAAGTGACCGTCGATCAGCCAGCCAACCCAACGTTTCCAGCGCAGACCTTGAACATTCCGGCCAACGGTACGCAAACGCTGGACCTGACGCCGTGGATTGACGACATCGAAAACACACCGTTCAATACGGTTTTGAGCCAAGGCCTGCACATCACTTCGGATGCTCCGGTGACCGCCTACTACGAAATCAACCACAACCTCAACCCGGATATTTTCGCACTCAAAGGGGCTTCAGCCTTGGGCATTGAATTCTACGTGCCCTTCCAGAATTACCTAGACAATTACTACACCCAATCCAAAGCGGCCATGGACCTGGTCGCCACAGAGGACAACACTGAAATAACGGTCGTGCCGACTGCCGCACTCGTTGGCTATCCTGCGGGTGTCCCTTTCACCATCACCTTGGATGCGGGGGAAACCTATGCACTACGCGCGGCAAACGCCCAAGCTGAAAACCACCCCGCTGGCACCTACATCACCAGCACTGCACCCATCGCCATCACCATGAGCGATGACAGTGTGCTGGGTTCGGCCTATCCTCCGGGAAACTGCCAAGATATTTTAGGTGACCAAGCCATTCCCGTGTCCATTGCAGGCACCGAATACATCGCTGTGAAAGGGAACCTCAATGGCCCCGACAAGGTCTTCATATTAGGGACTGAGGACAACACCTCTATTTCCATCAACGGCACGAATGTATGGACGGTTGATGCGGGAGAAACGTATGCACATACCTTGAGTGCGCCCGCAGCTTTTTACGAGACGAGCGCCCCCGTGGTCGCACTGCACATGACCGGCTTTGGCTGCGAAGTCGGCGGCGCCATCCTCCCGCCTATTACCTGCACTGGATCCGATGAAGTAGCGTTTGTGCGTTCGAGCAATGACTTCATCGGTATGAAAATCATCGTGCCTGCCGGAGCCGAAGGTGACTTCACGTTCAATGGAAATGCCGGAAACATCAATGCGGTGAACTTCAGTGATGTGCCCGGAACGGGAGGCGAATGGATGTACGCCAACATCACCGCATCGGGGTTTGTGCCCACAGGCGGTGCCTCTCGACTGGTCAATGGTACGGCGAAGTTCCACCTCGGCATCATCAACGGTGGCGCCTCCTCAGGGACTCGCTATGGGTACTTCAGCGACTTCTCCAATTACCAGCACTCGACATTCACTTCGGATAATGAATTGTGCGCCGGAGAGACTGCCGAACTGTTTGCCTCCCCGATTTTGGAGGCCTCTTACGAATGGGTCGGGCCCAATGGGTTTGAAGCCGATGGCGATGAAATCACCATTGGCCCGCTGACTGTCGACGACGCAGGACTTTATGTGGTTTCTGGCATGGCCGGTGAGTGTGAGATTTTACCGGACACCCTTGAGCTTTTTGTCGCCCCTCAGCCTCCTGCCCCAGAAGTCGCACCCATTGGCGCGCTGTGTGAAGGCGATGACTGGTCAGATCGGAAGAGCACACGTCTGAACTCCAGTCACGGAGTGTTATCGCGTATGCCGTCTTCTGC
>CAXREW010000023.1:0-4540 GCA_964229455.1 Flavobacteriaceae bacterium
GATTCAGTTTTGGATCAACACGCCGGCGGCCCACAAAATGGACGCCCCGCGGTACCAGCCCTTGCCGAAGGAGTCAACCCCCACATGGGACGACAACGGATGGCGCATTGCTCTGGTCCAAGGCGAGTGTGACGTTCAACACTCCCCCATCGAAGCGCACCACCCCATGCGCATCGCTAACCTCTCAAGCGACCAAACCGGCTCAACCGTGCACATCCCCGTACCGACGGATTGGGTCGGCGTTCTCTATGTTTTGGATGGTATTGCTACACTCGATGGGCAGCCCATCACCGGGCGGCAGATGGCCTTGGTATCGGCGGGAGCAGCAGAATCCATTGAGCTCGTCTGCTCCGATGCGGTGCGCATGCTCGTGCTAACTGGAGCCGAGTTGCACGAACCCGTGTTCAGCCACGGACCGTTTGTTATGAATACGATTCAGGAAGTCCAGCAGGCCATCTTCGATTACCACGACGGCAAGATGGGTATGCTCGTCGAATGAGCGCAGGGATCAGTCTTCTGAGGTGACGATGATGCGCTTTTTAATGACGCCGTCCTCGCCTTTTTCCACCCATTCGTTGACCGAAGTCTCGGTCATTTCGATATCGACCTCGATTTCTTCCCCGTTTTTAATCATGTGCACCTGACCACCGGGAATGGCAAAAACAGTATCACCTTCAAAATCCCCTTCTTCGAGGGACTTGACAATCACTTGAACTTCACCGCTACCACCAAGGGCTGTCATGTCGCCTTCGCTCATGTGCTTCAAGACCTCAAAGTGCCCGGCAGCCATAGGAGGCTTGGGGCCGGTAACGCGACCGAGAATGAAACCGAGCATGGTAAAAGCGGCGGCGACGAGGAGGATGGTGGTGTTTGAATTCATGGCTTTGTATTGGGCTAGTTCTCAATGAAGGGTTAACTTTCAGGTTTCACAAAGCTAATGAGGAGATGATGAATCCCATGCGCACCATGGCCTTGCTATTCTGCCAGCTGATTTGGTTTGTTCCAACCGGGCAAGCCCAATTGCCGGAAGGAGAAACCATCGCACACCTGTGGAACGAAGAGGTGCTGGAAGGGATCCGCAACGATTTTGCCCGTCCCACGGTGCACGCTCGCAATCTGCTGCACACTTCGATTGCGATGTTCGACATCTGGGCGGCATATGATGAAGGACCAACGGAGGCCTTCTTGCTGGGCAAAACGTGGGCAGGATACACCTGTCCGTTTGAAGGGGTCGACATTCCCAATTCTGAAGAAGCCCTTCTTGCAGCCCGCGAAGAAGCCATCAGCTACGCAGTCTACCGCATCATGACCCACCGATTCGCCGACTCACCGGACGGAGAAATCACCATGTTCAACATCAACACCCAGATGGCGATGTTGGGCTACGACATCGGCGTGACTTCAACGGACTACCAAAACGACGGTCCTGCCGCCCTCGGCAACTACGTCGCCGAACAAATCATCGCTTTCGGTATGCAAGACGGTGCCAATGAAGCCGAGGGGTATGCCGCCGATTGCTATGAACCCATCAACCCAAACATCCAACCCGAAATGCCGGGCAACCCGGACGTCATCGACCCCAACCGCTGGCAACCCATCGAGTTGACGCTGTTCATTGACCAAAGCGGAAACGTAAGCTCGGAGATTCCTGAATTCGTTGGCCCTGAGTGGGGGGAAGTTGTACCGTTCGCCTTGGATTCTGCCGACCTGGAACTTTTGGATCGCGACAGTTGCACGTTTCACGTATGGAAAAACCCAGGGGCTCCCGTGCACTTGGATTCAACCAGCGTTGCGAGTGGTATGGACGATGCTTGGAAGTGGAACTTTGCTATGGTCTCTGTTTGGTCCTCCCACCTCGATCCTACGGACGGCGTGATGTGGGACATTTCGCCGGGCAACATGGGCAGCGACGGCAGCTTTGTCACGGACGTAGAGGATTTTGAAGGTTTCTATGACTTTTTCGAAGGCGGCGGCATCCACGTGGGCCACCCCATCAATCCCCACACCGGTGAGCCCTACGAGCCGCAGATGGTTCCGCGGGGAGACTACGCTCGCTGCTTAGCCGAATTCTGGGCAGACGGCCCCGATTCGGAGACGCCTCCGGGCCACTGGTTTACCATCTTGAATGAAATCATGGAGTACCCGGAGTTCGAGTTGCGCTGGCGTGGACAGGGCCCGTTGCTCGACAAGCTGGAGGACACGGTCAAAGCCTACCTCGCCCTTGCCGGCGCTATGCACGATTCCGCTGTGGCCACCTGGAGCGTGAAGGGCTACTACGACTACACCCGCCCGGTGAGCGCCATTCGCTACATGGCTGAAATGGGCCAGAGTTCGGATACCACCTTGGCGAATTACCACCCCTCCGGACTGCCCATCATTCCGGGCTACATCGAAGTGGTGGAAGAAGGCGATCCACTGGCCACTTGGAATCCTGACGCAGTCGGTGAAATGAAGGTCTTCGCATGGCGCGGACCGGATTATGTGGAGGTGCCGTTCATCGACGAGGCCGGCGTGGGTTGGATTTTGGCCAAAAACTGGTGGCCGTACCAGCGGCCATCGTTTGTGACACCGCCATTCGCAGGATACGTGAGCGGGCACTCCACGTTCTCACGCGCCGCTGCGGAAGTGCTGACCCTCATGACCGGCAGTGAGTATTTCCCAGGAGGACTGGGCTCCTTCCCTGTCACCATGAACCAATTCTTGGTGTTTGAAGACGGGCCCTCGATGAACTTTGAATTGCAGTGGGCGACCTATTTCGATGCCGCCAACGAGAGCGCCTTGTCCCGCATGTGGGGAGGCATTCACCCGCCAATGGACGACGGACGCGGCCGGCAGATCGGTGTGGAAGTGGGCATTCAGGCGTTTCACTGTGCTGAAGGCTACGCATTCCCTGAGTGGGCAGAAGGCTGCGGCGGCAACGGATTCCTGCCCGGCGGTTATTGCCCGGGCGACTTCAATGCCGACGCCGTGGTCAATGTGGGTGACTTCCTGTTGTTCCTGTCCGCATTCAGCAATGAATGGGCCGGCGTGTACGACTTCGATGGCACTGCCACCATTGGCTCCGCGGATTTGCTGGTGTTCTTGACGCTCTTCGGCGACGTCTGCCCGTAGAGACTCTGCCAACACACCACAAAAAAAACCGCATCGCTGCGGCTTTTTTTATGGTTGCACCCTCGGTGCCTTGTTGCGGGGGCCAGACTCGAACTGACGACCTTCGGGTTATGAGCCCGACGAGCTACCAACTGCTCCACCCCGCGATGTCCACCTGTCGCTTGCGCGAACAGGACGGCAAATATACACCCAAGTTCCATTTCGCCAAATCCATTCCGTGCAAGTTCTGCGGGCCGTACCTTCGCTGAGCAGTTGCGTTGCATTCTCCATCACTACGAAAAAAGAAACGCCCCATCGTGCTGGGTTTGTGAACATCATTGGCTCACCCAACGTGGGCAAAAGCACCTTGATGAATCAACTCGTTGGTGAACGCCTGAGCATCATCAACAAAAAGGCGCAAACCACGCGGCACCGCATCATGGGGCTCGTCAACGAACCCGATTGGCAAATCGTTTACAGCGATACGCCCGGCGTGCTGGACCCGGCGTACAAGCTGCAGGAGGGCATGATGAAATTCGTGCGCACGGCCCTTCAGGATGCCGACCTCATCTTGTTGGTCACGGACATCAATGAAGATGACCTCGCCCACCCGGAGACGTTTGCCAAAATCGCGGACATGGACATCCCGGTGTTCATCCTCATCAATAAGATTGACCTCGCGCAAGACCAGGCCTATGTGGGCGAACGCATCGCTTACTGGCAATCGAAAATTCCCCGGGCCACCGTCGCCCCCATCAGCGCGTTGCACGGCTTCAACATTGAACAGCTGCTCGAACGAATTGTGGAGCATTTGCCGGTCAGCCCTCCGTATTTCCCGAAGGACGAGCTGACGAATAAGCCCATGCGCTTTTTCATCTCGGAGATCATCCGCGAAAAAATCCTCACCCACTTCAAGCAGGAAATTCCCTATTCGTGTGAAGTGGTCGTCGACGCCTACGTGCAAGAAGACAGCATCGTAAAAATTCGTGCCGAGATTCGCGTGGCGCGCGAGAGCCAAAAGCAAATCGTCATCGGTAAAGGCGGCAGCATGATCAAGCGGGTGGGCACCGATGCCCGGCGCGACATCGAGAAATTCATCGGACAGCGCGTATTTTTGGACCTCTACGTGAAGGTGGACAAGGACTGGCGCGATGACGAACGTAAGCTGAAGCGCCTGGGGTACCTGGAGTGATCGCCATGATTGGATTTGCTCCCGCCAAAATCAACTTGGGCCTTTTCGTCACCGGCAAACGGGCGGATGGGTTTCACGACCTGCAAAGCGCCTTCTGGCCGGTCAGCTGGAATGATGTCCTCGAAGTGCATCGTTCGGAGACGGACGGATTGGATTTGCAGCTCACCGGCCTCGCCATCGACGGCGACCCCGCGGCCAACTTAGTCAGTAGAGCCTACCACCTCGTCAAGGAGCGTTATGGCATTGGCGGCGTGACCG
>CAXREW010000024.1:0-4470 GCA_964229455.1 Flavobacteriaceae bacterium
GAACCAAGTTCATCCCCGTTGCGGGGCTGCGCTACACCCTGCTCATTGTCACTGGAGCGGTCCTTCTGGTTGCACTTTTCGGAGCGTTGAGCAATGCAGGGAACGCACAAGGGCGAACACCTGAGTGGGAATTGGGGGTGAGTACTGTAGGCGTCTTCCCTTTAGAGGCCGTGGGCTACGAATCCATCCAAGCCAACGACGAGGGGCTGACATTGCAATGGCAACCGCAAGCTGGCAGTGGTTTCGGACTCCGCCTTCACCGAAATTTCAAGGGCAGCAGCTGGAGCATCGAAACCGGCCTCGAAACGCTGCGCATGCGCTCCGATTGGGGGCTGACGTTTACATCGGAGATCAGCGGCGAGGAAACGGCAGACACCTTGTCCTTGCGCGCGGGGCGGTACCGACTCCCGCTGCTGGCCCAGACCAAAGTCCCCATGAACCAACGCTGGGAGCTGCTCGCCGGAGGCGGAGTGTGCGTTGATTTTTTGTTGAGCGATGTGTTCACTACAGGGTACCAACAAATTGGACTCATCTACCACGAATACCAAGTGGAGGAAAACAGGCAGCGGCGTTGGACGGTTCCACTCCGCGCCGAGATTGGTGCATTGTACCGGCCGGCGGACGCCAAAAAAGCGGGGCTCTATGCCGGGTGCATCTGGTGGCGTGAATGGTCCACCAATCGATGGGGCGAAGCCCAGTGGGAGCGCGAGCTCGAGAAAGCCAATGTTCGGCTCTTCATGCCGCAGGCCGGATTTGCCCTGGAATTTCGCATCATCCTCCCGCAGTAGCACGCGCTATTCGTTCCAATCCGTCACGTACTCCAACGGCTTGCGGTGGCTCTTCGGCCACGCACCGTCCTCCGGGTACCCCATGTAGAAAATCCCGAGTACCTCACCGTTTTCAGGCAGCCCAACGAATGCTCTCACCTCGGGCAGTTGCAAGAACTTAGGTGTGGACCAAAATCCTCCAATGCCGTGTGCCGTGCACGTGAGGAACATGTTTTGAGCTGCACAAGCGACGGCCATGCGTTCGTCCGCGATGCTGATGCGTCCGTTGGGGTCGGGTTCCAGTCCCAACACTACCAGAGCAGTCACCTTTTCGCCCCGTGCCTCCAACTTGGCCACCTTGCTCGCCGATGCTTGCTCGCCGGCATGCTGAGCGTACCATTCCGCTAGCTTGGGACCGATGCGCTTCATGCCGTCGCCAACGTAGGCCTTGAATCGCCACGGCTGGGTCATGCCGTGGGTAGGCGCCCATGTAGCGTTGGTCAACACTTGTTCGACGATTTCCTTGTGCACCTTGCGTGTGGAGTAGCGTTCGGGGCTGATGCTGCGTCGATCCCGGAGCAATTCGGTGGTTTCGGAAAGGTTGTGGCGCATGGTGAAATGAATGTGACGCAAAGGTACAGCACGGCTTGAGTGTGGCCTGTCCTTTGGCGTATTTTCGGGCATGCGCAGCATCCTCACCTTCTTGGCCCTCGTGGGTGGCCTCGCCCCGTTCGCCTACGGACAAACTCCCAATCACCATCTGCAGCACGCCAGTGACAGCGCCTTCATCCGAGCGATTTATGACGAAGCCCTCGCCCATGGGGAAGCACATGAAAACCTGCGCCAGCTGACCAAAGACATCGGCCACCGCCTGAGCGGCTCACAAAGCGCATTCGACGCGATGAACTGGGGCCAAGGCGTATTGGAAGGATACGGGGCCGACTCTGTCTGGGTCATGCCGGTCCATGTGCCCAGTTGGACGCGGGGGACCCTGGCCACCGCCACAGCCATCGTCGATGGAAAAGCGCACCCGCTGCATGTCACGGCGCTCGGAGGCTCGGTGGGCACGCCGAACGATGAGCCGCTCCGTGCTCAAGTGGTGCAAGTCAAGTCTTTGGGTCGACTGGGCGAATTGCCCAAAGAAGAAGTGGAGGGACGGCTCGTGCTCTTCAACCGCCCCATGGATCCCGTGCTCATCAACACGGGCGCCGCGTACGGCGGAGCGGTGGACCAACGTGGACGAGGCGCCATCGCTGCGGCTGAAGTCGGCGCTGTGGGAGCGCTGGTACGGTCCATGACCCACGCACTGGACACGTTGCCTCATACCGGTGCCATGTACTACCAAGAGGGCACCGACAGCGTTCCCAGTGCAGCCATTTCGACGGTGGACGCCAGCTGGCTCGCCAACCAACTCAAGGAACACCCCGACTTGGAGGTGGTGCTGGAAATGAACTGCCAAGCGTTCCCCGACGTGGAACAAGGCAACGTCATCGGCGAATGGCGCGGAAGTGAATTGCCGCATGAAATCATCACGCTAGGTGGCCACTTGGATTCGTGGGACATCGGGGAAGGCGCTCATGACGACGGAGCAGGGATCGTGCATACGCTCGAAGTCTTGCGCATTTTGAAGGCGCTCGATTACACCCCAAGGCGAACCATTCGATTCGTTTTGTTCATCAACGAAGAAAACGGCAACCGTGGCGGTAAGACCTACGCAGCGCGGGCACAGGAAGACCACACTGCCACCAGTTTGCGGTACGTTGCAGCGTTGGAATCGGATGCCGGCGGATTCGTGCCGCGGGGGTTTCGAATCGATGCCGCCGATAAACCCACGGCGCTTATCCAGTCCTGGAGCCCCCTGTTTGACCCTTACAACGTTCACCAATTCCGACGCGGAGGCGCCGGCGTGGACATTGGACCGTTAAAGGCGTTGACGCCTCGGCCCGCCATGATGGGGTTGAGTCCAGATGGGCAGCGGTATTTTGACTTCCACCACAGTTCCCAAGACGTATTCGAAAACGTTCACAAGCGGGAACTCGAACTCGGTGCTGCGACGTTTGCGGCGGCGGTGTACTTACTTGATCAGCACCTCCCTAGTTTGGGCACGGCTGATTGAAGCCGATCAAAAAGATCAAGAGGTCCGCAACCGTGACATAGCCGCTGCCGTCGAAATCGTACGGGCAGTCCGTGCTGCTCACGCACCACCCCATCGCCTCATCCCAGACCGTTCCAGGCCCGCATGAATTCGGGACATCGAAGCAATCAAATGTGCATGAGCCGTCATCTACGTTGGCGATTTCCAGGTAATTGCACGCTTCAGGGTACGTGCATCCCGGACACAAACCGCCGGACAAACACGGATCGATTTGCCAAAGTTGGGTGGAAGTTCCGTCCTCAGCCAGCAACCAATGCTGGTCCATGACGATGCCTGTGTGGGTCGTCGTGTTGCCGCTTGGCCATTGCACCTCTACAAAAGAAACACCCAGCACGTCACCCAGACCGAAGGCCTCCCACCGGCTATTCTGGCCCAAGTAATTTTCACCGGCATACGTCATGCGCAATTGGGACGATCCGTCGCTAGCATGGACGATGACCTTGGCGCCGATGCCGTCCCGGTTGCCCTCGGTTCCTTCGAGGAGAATTTTCACCCAATGGTTGGTATTGGGGGTGCCGCGCAGCACTTGCGCAAATTCCCCCACGGCATGGGACACCAGATCCGGGAAACCATCGCGGTTGTAGTCCCCGACCGCCGTGGCGAATGAAAGGGTACTCTCCGTTTGAAACTGCGGCTCATCGGCTTCGGTAAATTCACCTTCGGTGTTGTAGAACAGGGCATCCGGCTCGTCGTTGTAAATGCCCAGCACCTGCGGGTAATTGGTGTACACGCTGTATCCATTGGCAACGTGCAAGTCTTCCCACCCATTGTTGTCCACGTCCAACCAATTGGCCGCCCAACAGATGGCCTCCACCTGCACTTGGTTCATGGGGACATCGCCTTCCTCGTCATCAATGCCAAAGTTTCCTTCCCCGTCGTTGAGCATAAGCCAATTCATGTCTTCCGCAAACGCCGTCAAATACACATCTGAATCCAGGTCACCATCGAAATCGGCCACGCTCGTGGACATGCAATTGATGGCGATGTCCAACCCTGTCTCGGCACCCTTCTCTATGAACGGAAGTACCGATCCGGCCGGCTGTTGCTCGAAGAAGTAATTTTCATGAACGACTCGGTCCCGAATGACATGTAAATCGAGTGAACCGTCGTCGTTAAAATCAACCCATTGAGATTGGAAGGACTGGATGCCAATGGCGTCCAGGCCTTGTGCTACAGTCGTCTCGGCAAAGGTGCCATCGCCATTGTTTTCGTAAAGTTCATTGAAAGGGTATTCATCTGAAGACGATGTGTAATTGCATACGAACAAGTCCAAAAAGCCATCGGCATTGTAGTCTCCAAAACTCGCCCCGTAGCTTTTGCGGGACGCCTGGTTGATGCCACAGGTGGCGCTCACATCGGTAAGTCCTCCTTCACCATCCCCCAAGAACAACTTGTTGGCCGCCAGGCGGTACGTCACAAACAAATCCTGATCCCCGTCATTGTCGATGTCCGCCCAGAGCACCATTTTGGCCTCATGGGGATACGCTGGCAGATTGAAGTCGACCGGTGTAAACCCCTCCTCATCGCCTGTACCCGCAAAAAACTTCA
>CAXREW010000025.1:0-6632 GCA_964229455.1 Flavobacteriaceae bacterium
CGGGCCGAGCCGAAGTGCACGGCGCATTGCGCCAAGTGGCTGCACGCCATGCAGGCAGCGAATCACCCGCCAAAGCGACGTTGGATGCCCTTTCGGCACGATTGCACGCCGAAAACCGCACCCGCTACAGTCAACACCTGTACAGCGATGGCACGGACTCGGTAAACGAAGTGCCTGTGCGACCAGCCGAATTCGCCGGCGAAGAGTGGGTGGACGGACGGCAAGTGCTGCAGAAAAATTTCGAGGCGCTGTTCGAAGCTTACCCAGAGTTAGTCACGTTTGGAGAAGACACCGGAAAAATTGGCGGGGTCAACCAAGCCATGGAGGGCATGCAGGAAAAGTTCGGGGAGCTGCGCGTCTCCGACACGGGCATCCGCGAATGCACCATCGCAGGGCAGGGCATCGGACTGGCCATGCGCGGATTCCGGCCCATCGCCGAAATCCAGTACCTCGATTACCTGTTTTACGCGCTGCAAATTTTGCGGGACGATGCGGCAACGGTTCGGTACCGTTCTGCCGGGGGCCAAAAGGCACCGGTCATCATTCGCACCCGCGGCCATCGATTGGAGGGCATCTGGCACAGCGGATCTCCCATGGGAACGATTGTGCATGCCCTGCGTGGCATGCACGTTTGCGTGCCGCGGAACATGACCCAAGCTGCGGGCATGTACAACACCTTGCTCCGTGCCGAAGAGCCCGCCCTCGTGGTGGAATGCCTCAACGGCTACCGCACCAAGGAGCGCCTGCCCAGCAACCTGGGTGAATTCACGGTGCCGCTGGGCATCGCAGAAGTGGTGAAGCCCGGAGCCGATTTGACCATTGTGGGGTACGGTTCCACGTTCAACCTCGCCATCAAAGCGGCCGAGCGCTTGTCGGCTGCAGGCATTGAGGCGGAATTGGTGGATCTGCAGACCTTGTTGCCGCTGGATACCACAAACGTGGCGGGGGCGTCACTCGCCAAAACCAATCGGTTGCTCGTGGTGGACGAGGACGTTCCAGGCGGCGCGAGCGCTTACATTTTGGAGGACATTTTGACCCGCCAAGGTGGATGGAAGCATTTGGACGGTGCACCGGTGACCTTGGCCGCCCAACCGCACTTGCCGCCATACGGTTCGGATGGAGATTACTACAGCAAGCCCAGTGTGGATGATATCTACGAAACGTCGTACCGCATGATCTCCGAATCCGACCCCGTCCGTTTTCCTGATTGACATGCAAGAGGAAACTTTTGAGCTGCGCTCGGATGTGATTGATTTGCTTCAGCTGTTGAAAGCCACAGGTTATGCGGCCACGGGAGGGGAAGCCAAAATGATGGTGGAAGATGAGTTGATCGCCGTGAATGGCGAAGTGGAAGGGCGCAAACGCCGGAAGTTAAGGGCGGGCGATGTGGTCGAAATTGACGGCCAAGTGCGCATCCAATTGGCCTGATGTGTTGGTAAGAATTGCCAGCTGAAAATCGCCGGGAGCGGTTTTTTGCTTTATTTGACTTTCCAAACCAAAAAGCCCGTCCGATGAAGCATTGGATTTTTCTGTTCGTTTTAATCGGTGCCTCCACTTTGGCAGGGACCGCTGTTGCTCAAGAAATGCTGCGTGGACGCGTGATTGACGCGGAAATCGGAGAACCCATTTTCTCCGCCAACGTGATCATCGAAGGCACAACAACGGGGGTCACAACCGACTTTGACGGGCAGTTTCTGCTCCCTGTTTCGACCTTCCCGGTCAAACTGCAGGTCAGCTTCATCGGCTATAGCCTGCAGACGGTGACCGTTCAAAATGCCAACGACAAACTCACCATCAAACTGGCGCCCGACCAAGTGTTGATCGATGCAGCGGAAGTCGTGGGTGACCGCATCAGCGAAAAGCAGAAGCAAGCACCGCTCACGGTGGAATCCATGGATGTCATCGCCATCAAGGAGGCGCCGAGTGGCTCGTTTTACGAAGGACTGGGCAACCTCAAAGGGGTGGACGTGACCTCGGCCAGTTTGGGTTTCAAAATCATCAACACCCGCGGATTCAACTCGACCTCACCGGTTCGTTCGTTGCAGCTCATCGACGGCATCGACAATCAAAGCCCAGGTTTGAATTTCTCCTTGGGAAATTTCTTGGGTGCGTCGGACCTCGACGTCAAGAGCGTGGACATTGTGGCGGGTGCGAGTTCGGCTTTTTACGGCCCGGGCGCATTCAATGGCGTGGTGAGCATGGAGACCAAATCGCCGTTCCAATTCCCAGGCATCACGGTGTCAACGAAAGTGGGGGAGCGCGAGTTGAACGAATTGGCGTTCAGGTATGCGGATTTCACCACCGATGACGATGGCAACCCTGTATTGGGCTTCAAGGTCAATGCGTTCCGGTTTTCGGCGTACGACTGGGAGGCCACCAACTACAATCCGGTGGACGGTTCACAAGTTGACGCCTCCAATCCCGGGCGTTACGATGCGGTCAACATATACGGAGACGAATACAAGCCGGTCTTCGATTATTCCGGCGACGGCAGTTCGAATGCCCGTGGCCTCGGCAATTTCTTCCGCACAGGCTACAAGGAGGTTGACCTCGTCGATTACAACACCGAAAACCTGAAGGTGAGCACAGCGCTGCATTGGCGCCTCAACCCCGAGGATACGTACGAGAGCCCCGAGTTGGTGTACGGATTCAACAGCGGGTTCGGTACCACCGTATACCAAGGCGATAACCGCTTCAGCCTTCGGGACATTGAGTTTTATCAGCACAAGTTGGAACTCCGCAAGCCCGGGAAGTGGTTTGTTCGCGCTTACCGAACGAGTGAGGATGCGGGCAATTCCTACGATCCCTATGCTACGGCCCTCAAGCTGCAGGACGAAACCCGTTCGGACTATCAGTACTCCAAGGTGTACTACCGCTATTGGGTGGACAGCATCGTGCCGGGCATCAACGAGACGTGGCCGGATCTGGTGCAAATTGGGGTCGATCCCGAATTTGGGTTCCCTATCTATGGATACGAGGACGGCGCCATCCCTGCGTGGTACAATACCTACGGTGATTCCCTGGGGATCTGGCATTCTCAGGTTGAAGCGTGGACCAATGCGGGCTACGCAGGGTTGAACGACGTGGCTGAAAATCCACTCGGGCATTTGATGCCGGGCACGCCGGAATTTGAGCAGGCCTTCAACGCATTGGTTTCGGCCAAAAACAACGAAGGGGAGGGCGGCACTCGCTTTTTTGATCAATCGAGTTTGACCCACGTGCACGGGGAGTACATCTTCGAACCGGAAGGTTTGGAGGAGGTGCGCGTTGGGGCCAATTACCGACGCTACACGCCGTGGAGCGATGGCACGATCTTCAGCGACACGGCTTCCAAAATTGTGAACCAGGAAGTCGGCTTCTACGCCGGAGTGAAGCGCCGCTTCCTCGAATACCGACTCATCGCTACCGGAACGATTCGTGCGGACAAGAACCAAAATTTCAACTGGGTCTATTCACCAGCCGCGTCGTTGGTGTTCTCGCCGCGCGAAACGGACTATTTGCGCATGAGCTTCAGTTCGGCCCTCCGGAATCCAACCCTCGCGGACCAATACCTCTGGCTCGACGTGGGACCGGCGACCCTCGTGGGCAACCTCGAAGGAGCGGACAGCCTCATCACGTTGGGGAGTTTCATCGATTTCCGAAACAGCGCAGACGCGGCCAATGGCCAGTATGGACTTAACCGCGATACGTTGGTTTACTTCAACATCGATCCCATCCGTCCAGAACGGGTGCGCACATTTGAAGTGGGGTACCGCACCACGTTGGGCGAAAAGGTCTACGTGGATGGTGGATACTACTTCAGCGTGTACCAAGATTTCATCGGCTACAACATTGGTTTGGACGCGCTCTTCATTGGCAACGAACAATCCCCCCGTGCGGTTGATGTCTACCGCTACGCCGCCAACTCGATCAATGAGGTTCAAACCCAAGGGGCGTCGATCGGTTTAAATTATTACATGAACAACCAATTCATGTTGTCAGGAAACTACAGCTGGAATGAGTTGGTCAAGACGGATGAAGACGATCCGATCATTCCGGCGTTCAATACGCCGAAGCACAAATACAATTTGGGCATCACCGCACGGGACCTCGAATTGGATGGTAAATCGACATGGGGCTTTGGTGTCAATTACAAGTGGATCCAGGGCTTCTTGTTCGAAGGGTCGCCGCAGTTCACGGGATTCGTGCCGACGTATGACTTGTTGGACGCTCAGGTAAATGTAGTCGTGGAACCGTGGAATACCACCATCAAACTCGGTGGGTCCAACTTGCTCGAGAACATTCACATCGAAGCCTATGGAGGCCCATACGTCGGGCGCATGCTGTACGGTAGCCTGGTGTATGAGTTCAATCACATCAAAGACGAGGACGAGCGCCGCCGCAACCGCATTCAAGATTTGACGCCGGTGGCTATGTTTCAAGCGCTGAAACGTGCGGGGCGAGGCGTGCGATAAATCCCTGCAAATACCGCTTTGCTCGAAATAGCTGAATGCCGCTTTTTGGCCCTTTAAATGCGGTATTTTATTGATAAATACCGTGTAAGACATACACGGGTATCGTTTTTTGTGTATCTTCCCCGGGAAAACCAAACCCACCCAGATACCAAATCTGATGAAAAACTTACTCTTCAGCGCACTTGCTGTGTGCTTGGCTGTGCTTCAAGTGAATGCGCAGACCCGCTACCTCGATGAGGTCTTCGATGAAGTAACCGTAACCACTGATGTGGTGTACGGCCAAAACATCACCGTTATTCCAGCGCTGCAAGGCCTGCCTCCGATGATGGAAGATTTGAAGTGCGATATTTATGAGCCCACTGGCGACACCGAGACGGAGCGCCCTTTGTTGCTCATTTTTCACACCGGTAACTTCTTGCCACCGTTCTTGAACGGCGGACCGCTCGGGACCAAGTCCGACAACTGGGAAGTTGAAATGGCTACACGCTACGCCAAGATGGGCTACGTTGTGGCATCATGCGACTACCGTTTGGGATGGAACCCGCTCGCTGCAACGCAAGAAGAGCGTACCCTGCAGTTGATCCAAGCTGCATACCGCGGGGTTCAGGACAGCCGCACAGCGGTTCGATTCTTCCGCAAGTCAAATGCAGAGGACGGCAACCCTTACGGTGTTGATACGGAGAAGATCGGTATGATCGGAAATGGAACGGGCGGTTACATCACACTCGCGTCGTCTACCATTTCGGACTACAACGACATCATTTTGGATGACCTGGGTGCGCCCATCACCAAGTTTTGGTATGATCCAGGCGACGGTTCGTACATCCCGATGGTTGTTGAGGGCATCCACGGTAACCCCGACGCGACGACGGATACGTACGCTCCTGCCTCAGTGGGTGGATTCCAGTTGTGTGCGGCGAACCACGTTGGCTACAGCTCTGAATTCAACTTCCAGATGAATGCCGGTGGTGCATTGGGTGATTTGAATTGGTTGGACGAAGGCGATATTCCAATGGTGAGCTTCCAGTGCCCGCACGATCCTTTTGCTCCTTATGAGACGGCTGTATTGATTGTTCCAACAACCAACGAGCCAGTCGTTGAAGTATCAGGGGCGATGGACATCCACGAAGAAATCAATGGATACGCCACCAACAACAATGCGATCTTCGCAGACGCCGAGCTGCCCGACGCAGGCTCACCTACCAACTTGGGTTACGACGGGTTGTTCCCGGTTTTGAACAGCTACGTTGACGGTGTTCCGACTGAGCCGTTTGACAGCTCACCTTGGCAGTGGTTTGACACAGCGCCTGTCCAGGCGTATGACGATGCCAACGGCACGAACATCCTCGCGACTCAGTTGACCTTGAACCCAACCATGGGTGAGGCTGAAGCGATGGGATGGATCGATCAGATGGTTGACTACAACACCCCTCGTATGGCCTTGGCCTTGGGTGCAGCGACGGAAACCACCATCGCTGGTGGCGTTCGTTACATCGATGAAATCTTTGATGAAGTGGAAGTCGCTTCAGGCGTTGTTTACGGTGAGAACATCACGGTCATCCCAGCGTTGCAAGGCATGCCACCAGCACCCGAAAACCTGTTGATGGACGTTTACACGCCTGCTGGCGATACAGAGACAGACCGTCCGGTCATATTGTACTTCCACACAGGTAACTTCCTGCCACAGTACTTGAACGGTTCTGCTGTAGGAACGCGTACAGACAGCTCTGCTGTTGAAATCTGCTCTCGATTTGCCCGTATGGGATACGTGGTTGCTTCATGCGATTACCGTCTGGGCTGGAACCCATTGGCTGCGACTCAGGAAGAGCGCACTTTGCAGCTCATCCAGGCGGCGTACCGCGGTGTTCAGGATAGCCGTACAGCCGTTCGTTACTTCCGCAAGTCCATCGCTGAAGACGGCAACCCATGGGGAGCCAACGGCGACAAGATTGCCATGTTCGGTGAAGGCACAGGTGGATACATCTCCCTCGCCTCTTCGACCATTTCGAGCTACAATGACATCATCGTAGACGACTTGGGCAACCCCATCACGAAGTTCTGGTACGATCCAGGCGACGGTTCGTTCATCCCCATGGTCATTGAAGGTATTCATGGTGACGTGAACGCGACAACAGATACCTATGCTCCGGCCTCTGTGGGTGGATTCCAGTTGTGCAT
>CAXREW010000026.1:0-5521 GCA_964229455.1 Flavobacteriaceae bacterium
ACATGGAATACCTTATTCATGGCTGTAAGGGTCAGTGGTTAGCTTGCTGTTTCTTGTAGTTCTCACCGCTCGTCTTGAGGATGGTCTTCAATTCGTTCAATGCCAAAACCGGGAAGAACCGGGCAAAAGCGAGGAAGAGGGTGAAGAAGATGCCGAGGGTGCCGATGAAGATGCCCACATCGACGCTGGTCGGGTGGAATTCGCCCCAGCTTGATGGGTCGAAGTCCCGGTGGATGGACGTTACGATGATCACGTAGCGTTCGAACCACATACCGATGTTTACGACAATCGACAAGTTGAAGGTCGCGATCAGGCTTCGTCGGATTTTTTTGATCCAGAACAACTGAGGGCTGATTACGTTGCACGTCATCATGATCCAATACGACCACGAGTACGGTCCGCTGAAGCGGTTGATGAAGGCGTAGCTTTCGTATTCAACGCCTGAGTACCAAGAGATGAACAGCTCCGTCAAGTAAGCCACACCGACGATGGACCCCGTCACGATGATGACGATGTTCATGTACTCCACGTGCTTAACGTGGATGTAGTTCTCCAACTTCATGCCCTTGCGCATGATGAGAAGCAGGGTCTGCACCATCGCGAAGCCCGAGAATACCGCACCCGATACGAAGTACGGCGGGAAGATGGTCGTGTGCCAACCCGGTACGACCGATGTCGCAAAGTCCATGGATACAATTGAGTGTACCGAGAATACCAGCGGTGTGGCGATGCCCGCCAAGACCAAGGACACCTCTTCAAAACGGTTCCAGTGCTTGGCACGTCCGCTCCAACCGAAGCTCAACACCCCATAGATCTTCTTGGGCAATGGCTTGGTCATGCGGTCGCGAATGGTTGCGAAGTCAGGAATCAGACCGATGTACCAGAACACCAACGAAACCGAGAAGTACGTCGAGATCGCGAATACGTCCCAAAGCAGCGGGCTGTTGAAGTTCACCCACAATGAACCAAACTGGTTCGGGAGGGGTAACACCCAGTAGCTGACCCAGATGCGGCCCATGTGGATACCTGGGAAGATGGCCGCCATGATAACGGCGAAAATGGTCATCGCCTCTGCCGAACGGTTGATGGCCATTCTCCACTTCTGACGGAAGAGGAGCAATACCGCAGAAATCAACGTTCCAGCGTGACCGATACCGACCCACCAAACGAAGTTGGTAATGTCCCAAGCCCATCCAACGGTCTTGTTCAATCCCCAGACCCCGATACCGGTTCCGAGCAGGTACAAAATGCTGCCCACACCGTAGATCGCGATGATCGTCGAGATGGTGATCATGATTTTCCACCCAATCGGCGCGGCGCCTTGGATGGGTCCGACCACGTCGTCGGTGATGTCCTTGTAAGACTTGTCCCCCAGGATCAGGGGTTCCCGAATGGCTGCTTCTTTTTGCATCGTCTTATCAGGCTTGGTTAGGTTCTACGTTGCGCACCTTCGTCATGTAGAAGATGTTCGGCTTGACGCCAATTTCTTCCAATGCGTGGTAGGCGCGGTTGGTTTCTGAAACTTGGCGAGCCGCCGACTTGTTGTCGTTCAAGTCGCCAAAGTTGATAGCATGGGTTGGGCAGGCTTCTGCGCAGGCCGTGGTGACGGAACCGTCGACCACTGGAGCACCCGCCTTCTTGGCTTCCAACTTGCCCGCTTGGATGCGCTGGACACACATGCTGCACTTCTCCATGACCCCGCGGCTTCGAACCGTAACGTCGGGGTTGAGTACCATGCGCATCAAGCTGTCCTGAGCGGGGTTGAAGTTGGCGAACTTCTTGTACCCAGGGTAGTTGAACCAATTGAATCGGCGCACCTTGTAAGGGCAGTTGTTCGCGCAGTAACGCGTACCGATGCATCGGTTGTAAGTCATTTGGTTCAAGCCCTCGTTTGAGTGCGTAGTCGCTGCGACTGGGCAAACCGTTTCACACGGCGCGTGGTTGCAGTGCTGGCACATCATCGGCATGTGGACAGTTTGCGGGTTTGCCGCCGGATCCTCCATTTTGCGGTAAGAGGAAATGACGCCAACGCCCTCCTCTTCTCCGCGCTCCAAACTGAAGTCAGAACTGAAGAAGCGGTCGATGCGCATCCAGTGCATATCGCGGTGGCGACGCACCTCGTCCTTACCGACGACGGGAACGTTATTTTCAATGTGGCAAGCCGTAACACACGCGCTGCATCCGGTGCAGGTCGTGAGGTCGATGGTCATCCCCCAGCGGTGTCCCACGTTTTCGACGGCGTGTTCGTGCCACAAATCGAAAGCCTCAGTGGGCTTTCCGTCTTGGGCATCGATGGTTCCGTCTTGGTTAACGTCTTCGTGAACCGCGAGCTTGATGAGCTTGTTCCATGACGCCTCGCCCTTCTCGGCGTTGCGCTCCGCAAAGAAGCTCGCCATGTCCGTTTCCTTCACAATGCTGTCACGGCCCATGAAGGTGTTTTGAATCTGTGTGCAAGCCAATGGGTAGGTCGCTCCTGTAGCCTCAACAGTCACGTCGAACTGGTGGTAGCCATTGAAGTCGCCTGAAGTCGCCCAGCCGAATACATTTTGTCCAACGGGCACCATGCCTCCTTCAGCATTGGTCAAGAACGAGCCGTTTTCACCCGTTTGGAACGCTGCCTTTCCAATGGTCTCTCCGTTCGCGCCGCGTCCGTAACCAAGGGCGATACCGATGGTGCCTGGGGTTTGACCTGGCATCGGGAAAACAGGGAGTTCAAGGGATTCACCGCCCACCGTCACGCGGACCACGCTGGCCGGCTTTTCTTGGCCGATAAACCCATTCAAGCCCATCGCATCCACATCGGAGTGCGCCATGGTCACGTAGTTGTCCCACGTCACTTTGGTCAACGGATCCGGCGTTTCTTGCAGCATTGGGTTCGCCGCATGCTGGCCGGCCCCCATGGTGGTCTTTTCGTACAAGGCCAATTCAAAGGCTCCGCCCTGCTGGGCATTCAACGCGGCAATGGCACTGGTCAAAGCACCCCCCGTGTAGGCAGGTGCAGGTTGCTCTCTGGCATCCAATCCAATGAAGCCGTTGTGCACCGCTGTGTTCCAGTTAGAATCCGTGTACATGGCATCGGCCGTGTAGCCAGCCTGGTGGGTCTGACGCAAGAATGTGTACCAGTCCGTCGCTTGACCGGACCAAGCGAGCACACTCTCGCCCCATCCACGAGTGTCATGCAGCGGAGAAATGGTCGGTTGTACCAAATCAATGCGACTGCCTTCAATTTGAAGGTCGCCCCACGACTCCAACCAGTGGTGGGTCGGTGCGATGACGCGGCACTGAGAAGCGGTTTCATCCGCCACAGTCGAAGTGCTCACGGTCAGGTTGACTTTGCCCAAGGCCTCGGAGAAGGCTGCGGCGTTGGCAGCATCGTAAGCGGGGTTGCAATCGGCAAAAATCAAGGTGTTGACGCGGCCTGCAGCCATATCTTGGGTCAACTGCGCCAATGCAGCTGAACTGCCTTGGAACAAATCGTTGCTTTCGAACTTGACCGTAGTGCCGGTGGCGCCCAACGCTTCGTTGATGGCGTTGACCACACGTTGGACATTGAGGTCGTTGGATCCAGACAGGACAAGCGCATTCTTGCCAGCTGCCTTCAAATCCTTCGCAGCAGCATTGACCGCAGCTTGGACGCCTTCAGAAAGAGCTCCAGCCGTGCCACGCCCGCTTACAGCGTTAAACAAAGCCGTTGCGACTTTACCGTGCTCCGATGGCTTCACCATGGAACGGTAGTCAGCGTTCGACCCCGTCAAGCTCATGTTGGTTTCGAAGGCGTGCATGCGGGACATGCTGCCGCTTTCGGGATTGCGGGTCTTCGCCCAGTTTTCCTTGTACCACACTGCATCTCCAAAGGTGCCCAAGAAGTCCGCGCCGATCGTCACAATGGCTTGGGCCTCTTCAAACTTGTAGCTCGGGAAGGTATTGACGCCGTAATCCATTTCAGCTGCCTTACGGAACGCTCCGTAATCGATGGCGTCGTATTGAATGTGTTCTAGGCCGGCCAAGCCTACCGCTCGCTTCAGCGAAGGGCTCATCACGGTGTTGGTCAGGATGACGTTGCGACCGCCTTTGCTCAACGAGGCTGCAACTTCTGCGTCAACGGCTGACCACGCCGCAGCGTTGCCGTCAATCTGAGGACCGGTGAGGCGAGCACTGTCGTATAAACTCATGACCGAAGCGATGACCCGCGCATTAGGGGCGCCCACTCCGGTTTCACCGTTGGCCTTCACAAAAATCGGACGGCCCTCGCGGGTCTTCACCAAGACGTTGACGAAGTTCTGTCCGTCGTAGTAGGTGCTTGCGTAGTGATTCGCTACGCCGGGGGTTACCTCCGCAGGCTTGTTGGTGTAAGGGATGCTCTTGACCACAGGGGTTTCGCATGCCGCAAGGGTTGCTGCGGTCAAGCTGAAACCCATGAACTTCAAGAAGTCACGACGCCCGGTGTGGGTAGACTCCAGTTGTTCATCGGACAAAAATTCATCCACCGATTGGGACTCAGGGAACTCTTGTGCCTGAATCGCTTTGAATGCTTCTGTTTCGTGAAGCTCGTCCAGTCCGGACCAATAACGCTTAGTGTTTGCCATGTCGCTGTTGCGATAAGGGGTTCGCGATTACTTACTTATTAATAGTGGCACTTGGCGCATTCCCATCCGCCGAGTTCCTTGACCGTGATTTTGTCATCCTCCATGTACTTGCGGAGCTCTTCGTTGCCGCGAAGGTGATCCTTCAAGCGGGCGTGAATGTCCTCGTAGTACCCGCTGCTCGCCAGGTCAATTTCTGCTTTGTTGTGGCATTCGATGCACCAGCCCATGGTAAGGGTTGGCTTCGACAATTCAATCAGCCCGGGGTACTTGTCCACCAAGAGGTTGATGTCGTCCACGTTCGCCACACGTCCCACGGTGTAGGTTTCGACGTCTCCGTGGCAGTTCTGGCACTGAAGTCCGCCCACCACTACGTGTTGTTGGTGGCTGAAGTACACGTGGTCGGGCAAGTTGTGCACCTTGTTCCAACGAATGGGTTCACCGTTGTAGGTGTCCTGTGGAGAGGTGTAGCCGTTGTTGCCATCGCCGTCCACGTAGGTGCCTGACTCAGGATCAAATCCGATGGCATCGTAAATCTTCGCAATCTCCGTCTCGCCGTAGCGACGGCCCTTCTTCACCGCTTTGTGGCAGTTCATGCACACGTTGGTGGAAGGAATGCCCGCGTGCTTCGATTCGTAAGCACTGTGGTGACAGTATTTGCAGTCCACTTCGTTCTCGCACACGTGCACGCTGTGGATGAACTTGATCGGCTGGTTGGGTTTGTAGCCCTCAACCACGCCAACGCGCATCAATCCTTGGTAGCCGAGTACCGCTCCGTACGCAACGAAGAACACACCGACCAACGATACCGCCACGCGGTTTTCCCACATCCAAGCCTTCACTCGCTCGCTGTATGGCAGATCCCCAAGCAGCTCTTCTCCTTCACGCTCACGGCTCGCGTTGGTCAATGACCGGTTCACACCTGCCGCAGCCATCGC
>CAXREW010000027.1:0-5034 GCA_964229455.1 Flavobacteriaceae bacterium
GCGAACACCACTACGTCCAGCCGACCTTCATCATGGACTACCCGGTGGAAATGTCCCCGCTCACCAAAGTACACCGCGACAACCCCGCTTACACCGAACGGTTCGAACTCATGATCAACGGAACCGAAGTAGCAAACGCATACAGCGAGCTCAACGATCCCGACGACCAGCGCCAGCGCTTCGAAGACCAGCTCAAGCTCGGCGAGCGCGGCGACGATGAAGCCATGTTCATCGACCAAGACTTCCTGCGCGCCTTGGAATACGGCATGCCGCCTACCAGCGGCATCGGCATCGGCATCGACCGCCTGGTCATGATGTTGACCAACCAAACGTCCATCCAAGAAGTGTTGCTCTTCCCGCAAATGCGCCCCGAGGTCTTCGACCAAGGGCCGGATGAGAAAGGCCTCCAAGCGCTCGGCGTGTCCGAAGCGTGGACCCCGCATTTGGTTGGCGCCGGATTCGACCGGCCAGCGGCGCTTGAAGGGCTTTCTCCGGGCGGCCTGCGTGAGAAAATGAACGGCTACCGAAAGAAGAACAAATTGGACATCCCCGCGCTTACCTTGGAAGAGGTGGAAACGTGGCTCTCCGCCCGCAACTGAACCCCATGCCAGCGCCCTTTACCAAATCCACCGTCGTCTCTGTCCTCAAGACGGTCCACGACCCTGAAATCCCGGTTGACATCTATGAACTGGGGTTGATCTACGAGGTCGTCATCAAGGACGATGGGTTCGTTCACATCGAGATGACGTTGACTTCACCGAACTGCCCAGTTGCAGAAAGCCTTCCGGCCGAAGTGGAAGAAAAGGTCGCCGGCATTGAGGGTGCTTCAGGTGCCAAAGTCAACATCGTGTTTGATCCGCCTTGGACGCAGGACATGATGAGTGAAGAAGCGAAACTCGAACTTGGATTCCTGTGAGCGACGCGACCCCTACCCGCGGCGTTGCCATCCTGGGCAGCACCGGTTCCATCGGCACCCAAGCCCTCGAAGTCATCCGCGAACAGCGCGACCGTCTGCACGTGGAAGTGCTCACCGCACATCGCAATGCGGACCTGCTCATCAAGCAGGCTTTGGAATTTGAGCCCAACACCGTTGTCATCGGTGACACCACGCGGTTGGGAGAGGTGAAAGACGCACTGTGGGACCACGGCATTAAAGTGTATGGCGGGGCCGAGGCCCTCGAGCAAGTCGTCGAGATGGAAGGCATTTCGGTCGTCTTGACCGCCCTCGTCGGTGCGGCGGGACTGCGCCCCACGTTGCGCGCGATCCGCGCCAAGAAAACCATCGCACTGGCCAATAAGGAGACGCTCGTGGTGGCCGGCGCCTTGGTGATCAAAGAAGCCTTGGCTGCCGGGGTCGATATCCATCCGGTGGATTCCGAACACAGCGCCATCTACCAATGCCTCGCCGGTGAAGTCCTCAACCCCATCGAGAAAGTCATTCTCACAGCCTCAGGGGGGCCGTTCCGGGGGAAGAGCCGAGAAGAGCTCCTGAGCGTCACAAAAGCACAAGCACTGAAGCACCCCAACTGGGACATGGGCGCCAAAATCACCATCGACAGCGCGTCCATGATGAACAAAGGCCTCGAGGTCATCGAAGCCAAGTGGTTATTCGACGTCCGCATGGACCAGATCGAAGTCGTGGTGCACCCGCAGAGCATCGTACACAGCTGCGTGCAATTCGAAGACGGGTCAATCAAGGCGCAACTGGGCTTGCCCGATATGAAGTTGCCCATTCAGTACGCGTTGGGCTACCCGCAACGCCTCAAAAACACCTTCGAGCGGTTCAGCTTTTTCGACTACCCCCAACTCACTTTCGAAAAGCCCGACTTAGATGCCTTCCGGAACCTGCAGCTGGCTTTTGACGCGGGCAACAAGGGAGGCAATGCGCCCGCCGTCCTGAACGCTGCCAATGAGGTAGCTGTGGAGCGTTTCCTCCAGGATGAATTAAGCTTTACGGGTATGACCGAGGCCATCGAGCATGCGCTGGGTCAAGTAAGTTGGGAAGGGCAACCGGGGCTGGAAGCCCTCATCGCTTCCGATGCAGAAGCCCGGGCCAAAGCCCGAGAATTCCACGCTTAAACGGTCATGATGTCCGACTCCTTTTTTGCGAGGATGTCGTCGATTCTTTTGACGTAGCTGTCCGTCAGTTTTTGCACTTCGCCTTCGCCGTCCTTGGCGAGGTCTTCGCTCAGTCCGTCAGCCTTAGCTGCCTTGATGAAGTCGTTGGCGTCTTTGCGGGCGTTGCGCACCGATACACGGGCGTGCTCACCTTCCGCGCGGGCGCGCTTGGTGAGGTCCTTCCGGCGCTCCTCGGTCAGTGGCGGGATGTTGATCAATATCGACTCCCCGTTGTTCATGGGGTTTAACCCGAGGTTGGCGTTGATGATGGCCGTGGCAATGGGGTCGAGCATGGCCTTTTCCCAAGCTTGTACGGTCAAAGTGCGGGCGTCGGACGTGTTGATGTTGGAGACCTGGCTCAGTGGAGTCATGGAGCCATAGTACTCCACCATTACGCTGTCCAGCATGGCCGGGTGCGCCTTGCCTGCGCGAATCTTGGTCAGCTCTGTTTCCATGTGGCTGATGGCCTTGTCCATGGCTTCGCGCGCCGACTCCAGCGCTATTTGAATTTCCTCCGTCATATCCGTGTTATACGTTGACCAAAGTACCCACATCTTCGCCCGAAATCAAGCGGTGCAGGTTGCCTTTTTTGTTCATGTCGAAGACAACGATGGGCAACTTGTTTTCGTTGCACAGCGTGATCGCCGTCATGTCCATCACCTTCAACCCCTTCTCGTACACCTCATCGAACGTAATGGTCTCAAAGCGCTTGGCGTTGGGGTCCTTTTCGGGATCAGCGGTGTAGATGCCATCCACCCGCGTGCCTTTCAAAATGACGTCCGCATCGATCTCTATTGCGCGCAGCGAAGCCGCGGAGTCCGTCGTGAAGAACGGGTTGCCGGTGCCGCCGCCAAAAATCACCACGCGCCCCTTTTCCAGGTGGCGCACGGCGCGGCGGCGAATGAACGGTTCAGCGATTTGCTTCAGCTCGATGGCGGACTGCAGGCGGGTGTCCACTCCGGCACTCTCGAGGGCGCTTTGCAAGGCCATGGAGTTGATGACTGTCGCGATCATGCCCATGTAGTCGCCTTGGGTCCGCTCCATGCCGCCTTCCTCAGCCTGCACCCCGCGGAAGATGTTTCCCCCTCCGATCACGATGGCCACTTCGAGCCCTGCATCCACCACGGTTTTGATTTCCTCCGCGTACTGCTTCAATCGGTCGTTGTCAATACCAAATTGCTTTTGGCCCATCAACGCTTCACCGCTGAGTTTGAGGAGGATTCTTTTGTACTTCATGGCGCCGTAAATATCCGAATATTCAACAAAGGTCAGACATGAAAAAAGGGCCACCAAACCGGCAGCCCTTTTCAATCTTTTTTCTCGAAGGATCAATCCAACGCTTCACGGCAGAAACCGGTCACGGTGGCGTCGCCGTTCAACGATTGCACGTACTGCGCAACGTTGACTTTGCTGTCCTTGATGAAGGCTTGGTTTACCAACGTTGCTTCCTTGAACCACTTCTTCAAGCGGCCTTCGGCAATGCGGTCAGCCATTTCTTCAGGCTTGCCTTCTTGGATGGCCAATTCTTTACCAATGGCCTTCTCCTTTTCGATCAGATCGGCTGGAATGCTGTCTTCGTTCAAGGCAACGGGCGCCATGGCCGCAGCTTGCATCGCCACGTCACGTCCGCCGTCACCAACGTTCGCGCTGAATCCAACCAAGGTCGCCAAACGGTTTCCAGGGTGAATGTAGGCCGCAACGTGGGTAGCATTTAAGGTGTGGAATGAACCCACCTCGATTTTCTCGCCGATTTTACCGATTTGCTCGGTGATTTTCTCCTCGATGCTGATGCCTTCTCCGGGGTAACCGGCTGCCAACAACGCCGCCTTATCGGTGATGCCTCCCTCGAGTGCTACGTTCATGATGTTGGTCGCTACACCTACGAATTCTTCGTTCTTCGCAACGAAGTCCGTTTCGCAGTTCAGGGATACCAACACGCCGAAGTCACCTGCTGCATTCGCAGTGGCAAGAACGGCACCTTCAGATGTCTCACGGTCACCGCGCTTGGCCGCGACCTTCTGGCCTTTAAGGCGCAGGATTTCAATGGCTTTATCGAAATCACCCTCCGCTTCGGTGAGGGCCTTTTTGCAATCCATCATACCCGCTCCAGTTTGCTTGCGGAGCTTGTTTACTTCTGCTGCTGTAATGCTCATCTCTATCTGTGTTTGTCAGCTAATGTGACGACTTATTTCTCCTCAGCGGCAGGGGCTTCTCCCTCTTCGCTGGCTGGAGCTTCTGGCGCTGGGGCCGCGACTTCAGCAGGCGCTTCCGCTGCAGGAGCCTCTGCCTCAGGGGCTGCTTCTGCCTCGGGGGCTGCTTCTGCTGCTGGCGCTTCCTCCTTGCTCTTCTTGGCAGCTGCCTGTGCTTCCGCCTGGTCCTTATCGGCCTTGCGCTCCTGCAATCCTTCGGCTACAGCCTGAGCCAACACGTCCATGACGAGGGCGATGGAACGTCCCGCATCGTCGTTGGATGGGATGGGGAAGTCTACAGGGCGAGGGTCAGAATTGGTGTCCACCATGGCGAACACAGGAATGCCCAACTTCTTGGCTTCCGCCAAAGCGATGTGCTCCTTCATCACGTCCACGATGAAAATGGCCGCGGGGATGCGGGTCAAGTCAGAAATCGAACCGAGGTTCTTTTCGAGCTTGGCACGCTGACGGCTGACCTGCAAACGCTCACGCTTCGACAGGGTGTTCAACGTACCGTCCTGCTCCATCTTGTCGATCTGCGACATCTTGCGAACCGCCTTACGGATGGTTGCGAAATTGGTCAACATCCCTCCAGACCACCGCTCCGTTACGTATGGCATGCCGATGGCAGCCACGCGCTCAGCGACGATGGACTTGGCTTGTTTCTTGGTCGCCACAAAGAGGATTTTCTTTCCGCTCTTGGCGATTTGCTTCATCGCTGACGCCG
>CAXREW010000028.1:0-6983 GCA_964229455.1 Flavobacteriaceae bacterium
CAGCAAGTACCGGCCTGAAGGGTTTTGCGTGCCAACATCCCACTTGTACACCACCTCACCCGCATCGGTGAGAATGGTGCCGTATCCTGCAGCGGCAGCATCCAACTGGAGGTAACCCGGCTGAGGAATGATGACTGGGGCGTCTTGGCCTTCTTTAATTTGAATGCCCTCCAATCGCACAGGAGGGAAGGTCGGGAAGAACACGTCGTACTCACCGGCCAGCACCTTCAGTCGTTCGTTGAGCGCCAATGTGACGAGCGGCGTCGCTTCTCCCGGTCGGTGTATCGCAATGGGCAAGTCACCATAGGCGTTGCGCTCTCCGCGGGCAAACTGCGGAATGATGGTGCCTTGACCAGCGTTTTCAAAACGAACGTGATTGTGCTTACGCGGAGTAAAGCGAACGCCATCGCGCTCGAGAGAAGGGATGGTGTGCACCACGATTCGGTAGGTCGGTACCGGATCCACGGGGATGGTGTCGGTTTCTCCGAAGGGACCCAGCGTATGAACAAAACGTTCAAGCAGTTCTCCGGAATTCGAATCGAACAAGCTCGTGGCCACATTGGTCACAGTGGCTTCTCCCTGGCCATCGATCAAATCCACCTCAAACGATGTATCCAACATCGCCTGCTCAATGACGATGTCCAACACCTCTTGGAAGGTCTCGGGGTCAGCGGCATCAAAGAAATTGCCCACACACCGAAACGTGTCCTTGTATTCTTCTTCCAACCCGATTCCGATGATGAAGGGCTTTACAACAATGCCCTCCTCCTGAAGCATCCGCGAAACCGCACACGGGTCTTCGTCGCACGCCTCGATACCGTCGGTAATGAGAACGATCACCTTTCGCGCATCCTCAGCCGGGAAATCCTCCGCCGTGCGCTCAAGGGATCGTGCGATCGGCGTTGTACCGCGGGCCTGGATTCGACCGAGGGCCTTTTGAATCAACAAGTTGTTGCCCTCGGCTAGCGGCACCACCAACTCCGTGTCATCGCAGTCTTGTTCACCTTGGACGAATTTTGTTTGGTGGCCGTAAACACGGAGCCCCAGCTTCAATCCGGGAATGCCATACAAACTAGCCAGCGACTCAGAAAGGAGGGAGGTAGCCACCTCAATCTTTCGCTTGCCTTCCCAGTATGCATTCATGCTATTGGATGCATCGAAGACAAATAGAATATGGGTGTTCGCTTCCGCGTCAATTGTAGCCTCTTCGCGTTGACCATAAGCGCAGTCGGCACCGAAAAATAGACACACGATTAACCCGCACCACAGGCGGGTGAACACATGACGTTTCGCTATATCTACCGCAAGGCGCATGCTGATGATGGATCAGTAGTCTTCGTGGCTTGATTGCAGCTGCTCCAGAGCACTTTCCAATTGTGCATCGTTGGGCGCAATGCCGTGCCATTCATGCGTACCTTCCATGAAGTCGACGCCCTTGCCCATTTCAGTTTTCATGAGCACAACTGTCGGGCGTCCTGTTCCGCGGTTGGCTTTCGCTTTCGCAATAGCGTTGCGAAGTGCATCAAAATCATGGCCATCGCAAGTCAAAACATGCCAGTTGAACGCAGCCCACTTGCCGGCCAAATCCCCCAGGTTCATGACGTCATCCGTTGAACCATCAATTTGCTGGCCATTGCAGTCGACAAAGCTGATCAAATTGTCTACGCCGTGGTGTGGCGCATACATCGCCGCTTCCCAAATCTGCCCTTCTTGCAATTCGCCGTCACCGTGCAACGAAAAGACCCAGGTGGACTCGCCGTTCAATTTCTTCACCTGCGCTGCTCCAATAGCCGCGCTCAACCCGTGGCCCAAAGACCCCGAGGCGATGCGAATCCCGGGCAATCCTTCTTCTGTCGCAGGATGGCCTTGCAATCGCGTGTTCAACTTGCGGAACGTAGCGAGTTCGTCCACCGGAAAATACCCACGGCGGCTTAAAACGGAATACCACACAGGGCTGATGTGACCATTGGACAAAAAGAACAGGTCCTCATCCGTCCCGTTCATGTCGAACTGTTCGGGCTTGAGCTCCATGACTTCAAAGTAGAGCAACGTCAACAGGTCCGCGCATCCCAAGCTTCCACCCGGGTGACCTGATGAGGCGCCGTGCACCATACGTACAATGTCACGACGCACTTGTGTCGCCAGTTGATTGAGGTCCTGATTGTCCATGAAGGTCTAACGATATAGGGGGTTGAAATCGTGCGTAAAATTACCGCAGATGCCACGGATGCCCTGAGAATTGTTGAGAAAGTGTGAAAACCAATTGTCCCGCTCTGCGTACCTTCGTCACTCCGAAAAAACATCGATTGCAATGGCTTTAAAATGCGGCATTGTTGGACTCCCCAACGTCGGTAAATCCACCCTGTTCAACTGTTTGTCGAACGCCAAGGCTCAGAGCGCGAATTTCCCGTTTTGCACCATCGAACCCAACGTTGGCGTGATCACAGTTCCCGACCCACGGCTAGAGAAACTAGCCGACTTGGTCCAGCCCCAGAATGTGGTTCCAACCACCGTCGAAATTGTGGACATCGCCGGGCTCGTCAAAGGAGCGAGTAAAGGGGAAGGCCTGGGCAACAAATTCCTCGGCAACATCCGCGAGACTGACGCCATCCTGCACGTGTTGCGGTGTTTCGATGACGGCAATGTGGTTCACGTCGACGGCAGTGTCGACCCTGTTCGAGACAAGGAGGTAATTGACATGGAGCTGCAGTTGAAAGACCTCGAAACCGTTCAAGCTCGTGCCACCAAAATCAAGAAGGCCGCTCAGACTGGAGACAAGGACGCAGCCAAATCCTACGGTTTCTACGAAAAGGTGCTGGCCGCTCTGGAATCAGGTCAATCTGCCCGTGCGGTTGAATTGGACGATTCCGAGGCCGCAATGATGAAGGAATTGCAGCTCCTGACGTCCAAACCCGTACTCTACGTATGCAACGTCGATGAAGGATCCGTGGTGAATGGGAATGCCTATGTCGAACTCGTCAAAAAAGCGGCGGAGGCAGAAGGTGCGTCCATCATGGTCATCGGCGCCGCCATCGAAGCCGACATAGCGGAGTTGGAAACCCACGAAGAGCGGGCCATGTTCCTTGAAGATCTTGGACTGGAGGAGGCCGGTGTAGCTAAACTCATTCGTCAGGCGTACGCACTCCTTGATCTTCAGACCTACTTTACTGCGGGGGAGAAGGAGGTTCGCGCTTGGACCTTCCGCCGTGGCTACACAGCTCCTCAAGCCGCAGGGGTAATCCACACCGATTTCCAAAAGGGGTTTATCCGGGCGGAAGTGATGAAATACGAGGATTTTGTAGCCTTGGGGTCGGAGTCTGCAGTGAAAGAGGCGGGGAAACTCAGTGTTGAAGGCAAAGAGTACCCCGTCCAGGATGGGGACATCATGCATTTCCGATTCAACGTATGACACGCATGCGAAACGGCCTCCATTGGTTCGTCGGAACGGCCATCTTTCTTGGGCTATTCGCCTGCAGCTCGAATCAGCCGGTGAACGAAGTGCCGTCTGAGGTTTTAGCCAAAATGGCCGCGCAGGAAGCCGCTTGGAATGCTGGTGACATTCCGTCCTTCATGGAAATTGCCTATTGGGACGACGATGCCTTGCTCTTTGTGGGCAGCAAAGGGCCAACGTATGGCTTTGAGGAAACGTTGAAAAACTACTTGAAGAGCTACGCATCGCCCGAAGAAATGGGACAACTTCATTTCGAGCTCATCGAATGGAAAACGCTTGGCCCGAAGCACGGTTTTTTGCTGGGGAGTTGGGCATTGAACCGAGGGAAAGGATTGGAGAACCTGTCAGGTCACTTTACCCTTACGTGGGAACAAAAGCCCGAGGTCGGCTGGGTCATCATCGCCGATCATAGCAGCTAATGTCCATCCCATGAGTTGGATGTTCATCATTCTGGTCGTTACGGTCATTGCTTCATACCAAGCCAACAACCGGCCTTCGCTTAAAGAGAAACTGCTTTACCATCCCTACCGGGTCAAGGCCTTCAAGGAATGGCATCGCATTGTTACGCATGCCTTTGTGCATGCCGACTTTACGCATTTGGCTTTGAATGCCTTCGTGTTGTTCCAATTTGGCGCTCGCCTTGAGGGGTTGATGCAACAAACCCTTGGAGCAGCGTTTTTTCCAATGCTCTACTTTGGAGGAATTGCATTTGCTGCGATTCCCGGAATGGTCCGACACCATGACAATCCAAGCTACCGAAGCCTTGGTGCCAGCGGCGCTGTGAGCGCAGTGCTCATCAGCTACATATTGCATTTTCCCACTGCGGAACTGCTGCTTTTCTTCATTGTTCCGTTACCCGCGTTCATAGTCGGCATCTTATTTTTTGTGTACGAGCACCAAATGGACAAACGTTCAGGCGGAAACATCGCACACGACGCACACTTGTGGGGCGGTTTGTATGGATTGCTTTTCACGGTGGCGACAACACCACAGGTAGTGCCCGCATTCGCAGCCGCTCTTAGTGTGTATTTGGGCCTGTAGCGGCTGGTTCTTTTGCTACGATTCGGAACAAGTCTTCGTTGTCCCGTTTCATGAAATACTTTTCGCGGGCAAAACGTTCTAGACGCTCCGGATTGGAGGTGAGGTCAACCAGTTGATTTCGCGTGGCTTCGATTTCCAACTCGTAGTGAGCGACTTGGTTTTCCAGCCGATTCAGCTCCAGTCGACTTTTAGCGAGGTACACCAGGTCAATCTCCGAAATGAAGGTCACCCAGACCAAGCCAACTGCCGCCGTCAGCACATAGCGATTGCTGAACCATTCAAAGGCCTGACGCCACATATCAGCTTTCTTCCTCATCCGACGTGCTTTCTTCGGAGACGGCATCGTCCTTGAGTGCTTCTTGTGCACCTTCCGGCATGGACAAGAAGCCTCCCTTCACAACGGAGATTTTTAATTCACTGCCGCCTTTCTTGAAATCAGCTTTGAGCAAATCGCCTTCTTCGATTTGTGCATTGATGATTTCTTCTGCGAACGGATCCTCGATAAATTTCTGAATGGCACGCTTGAGCGGGCGGGCACCGTACTTTTCATCATAACCCTGTTCAACCAAGAAGTCCTTGGCCTTCTTCGTCACTTCAATGCCATAGCCCAAGCCCTCGATGCGAGCAATCAGGGCTTTCAATTCCAAGTCAATGATGGCGTGAATGTGGTCGCGCTCGAGGCTCTTGAAGACCACCACATCGTCGATGCGGTTCAAGAACTCAGGGCTAAACGCTCGCTTCAACGCCGTTTGAATAACGGCATCACGATTAGCGTTTTCATTTTCAACGCGCGCCGAAGTGCCAAATCCAACGCCTGTGCCGAATTCGGCAAGCTGGCGTGCACCGATGTTGGACGTCATGATGATGATGGTGTTGCGGAAATCAATCTTTCGGCCTAAACTGTCCGTCATCTGCCCATCGTCGAGGGCTTGCAACAAAAGGTTGAATACGTCGGGGTGTGCTTTTTCAATTTCGTCAAGCAACACAATGGAGTAGGGGTGACGACGCACTTTTTCCGTGAGCTGACCGCCTTCTTCATACCCCACATAGCCGGGAGGCGCTCCCACCAATCGACTGATGGCAAACTTCTCCATGTATTCGCTCATATCTATGCGAATCAGTGATTCTTCCGAATCGAACATGAACCGAGCGAGGATCTTTGCGAGCTGGGTTTTACCGACACCGGTAGGGCCGAGGAAAATAAACGAACCAATTGGCTTGTTGGGATCCTTCAACCCCGCTCGGTTACGCTTGATGGCGCGAGCTACACGGACAATGGCATCTTCCTGGCCGATGACCTTTCCTTGCAAATCGTCGTTCATGCGGGCGAGGCGTCCCGACTCCTTTTCTGCAATGCGCTGCACAGGGATACCGGTCATCATGCCCACGACGTCGCCGACGTGGTCAACGGTGACGGTCACACGCTTGTTCTTGCTGTCCTCTTCCCATTGGAGCTTGGCCTTTTCGAGCTTGTCGTTCAGGGTACGCTCGGTATCGCGGAGGCGTGCGGCTTCCTCATAGCGTTGTGATCGCACCACGCGCACCTTTTCCTCTTTGATTTTTTCAATTTCCTCCTCGATTTGGACGATTTCATCGGGAACGTTGATGTTGTTCAAGTGGACGCGGGAGCCTACTTCGTCCATGGCATCGATTGCTTTGTCTGGGAGGTGCCGATCGGTGATGTAACGCGCGGTCAGGTTGACGCAGGCGTTCATCGCCTCAGGCGTGTACGTCACGCTGTGGTGCTCCTCGTACTTGTCCTTGATGTTGTTCAGGATTTGAACGGTTTCATCAATGGAGGTGGGCTCAACCAATACTTTTTGGAAGCGGCGCTCGAGGGCTCCGTCCTTTTCAATGTGCTGGCGGTATTCGTCCAAGGTGGTGGCGCCGATGCATTGAATCTCGCCACGGGCAAGTGCCGGCTTGAACATGTTCGAAGCATCAAGGGAGCCGCTTGCTCCACCTGCACCGACAATGGTGTGAATCTCATCTATGAACAAGATGACATCGGGAGATTTCTCCAGCTCATTCATGACCGCCTTCATGCGTTCCTCAAATTGACCGCGGTACTTCGTTCCGGCGACCAAGGAGGCGACATCGAGTGTCACAATGCGCTTATTAAACAACACGCGGCTCACTTTCTTCTCGACAATGCGCAGGGCCAATCCTTCGGCGATGGCGCTTTTACCAACGCCGGGCTCTCCGATGAGGATGGGGTTGTTCTTTTTGCGGCGAGAAAGGATTTGCGAGACGCGTTCGATTTCTTTCTGGCGACCCACGATGGCATCCAAACGGCCTTCCTCGGCCATCTTCGTCAGGTCACGACCGAAGTTATCCAAGACGGGCGTTTTGCTCTTGGGGTCCACTTTTCGAGCAGAACCACCTCCAGCACCACCCAACGGATCATTTCCGGCTTCTTCCTCGCCGTAGTCCGCCGCCTCAGCACGTGGTGCGGGGCTCGCTTCGCCTTCCGTCGAGTTGTCCATCATGC
>CAXREW010000029.1:0-2454 GCA_964229455.1 Flavobacteriaceae bacterium
CTCCTCGTGCCACTCGCAGTGCAGTGGTGGGCGAGTTATTACCCAGGGGCTGAACCCGGCGGGGGTGGTTACATCGCGCAACGCATGTTCAGTGCCAAAGACGAAAGCCATGCGGTGGGAGCCACGCTGCTGTTCAATGTGGCGCATTACGCCTTGCGTCCGTGGCCGTGGATTTTGATTGCGTTGCGCGATGTAACCACCCCCGCCGGGTTCAGCCCCTGGGTAATAACTCGCCCACCACTGCACTGCGAGTGGCACGAGGAGGATCGGCACCCATTGGGCGGGATCGTCCATGGCGGGGAACATGCTTGTTTTGGATGCAACGTCGGCGTTGGCCAGCAACGCATCCAACCCTCCAATCGCGTCCAAGTTTAGGATGTAACAGCAGGCCCATACCGAGCCAATCATGGCCAAAATGAACTGCACAAAATCAGTGAGGATCACCGCTCGCAATCCGCCCAGCGTGCTGTACAACAGGGTAATGGCTCCAGTGACGAGCAAGGTGAGCCAGCCTGACCAACCCAGCAAAATTCCGCCCAATTTGATGGCCGCGAGTGAAACGGTACCCATCACGAGCACGTTGAAGACCAGCCCCAAGTACAGTGCCCGAAACCCGCGCAACACAGCCGCAGGCTTGCCGCCGTAACGCAATTCGTAGAACTCAATGTCCGTCATGACGCCCGACCGGCGCCAAAGCCTGGCGTAAACAAAGACCGTGAGCATGCCAGTAAGCAAAAAGGCCCACCATCCCCAGTTGCCGCTGACACCTTGTTCGCGGACGAGGCCCGTGACGAGATTGGGCGTGTCGGTCGAAAACGTGGTCGCGACCATGCTGATGCCCAGCAGCCACCACGGCATATTGCGGCCCGCTAAGAAAAACCCCGCTGCCGAGTTGCCGACCACGCGCGATGCCCAGATGCCCACGCCGAGGGCCAACAAAAAGTACGCGCCTATGATGGCCCAATCGAGTGCTGCAATCTCCATGCAGCAAGGATAATCAATGCCCTTGCAATCCGAGCGCCTTGCGCTGTTTTTGTGAAAAACCCGCAACCACCCGTTCGTAGCTATGGTCAATCAAACCCAAGACCAGTGTTCGGGGCACATCCTCGTCGGAACGGACAGTGTTCCAGTGCTTTTTGTTGGCGTGGTAGCCGCCGATGATGCCCGTGTGCTGTTCACGCAATTCCACCGCGTATTCGGGATCACATTTCAATGTAACGCCGTCGAAAGCGTCGATATCAGCCAAGGCGAAAACCTTGCCCGCGACCTTCCACACACAGGTGTTTTCGTCAAAGGGAAATTCCTCCGTGACGTGGTCTTTGGATAGGCACCGGTCGCGCACATCCTCAAACTCAAATGTTCTCATCGGTTTTGGCCTTTTCCCGGTTAAATTGCAACGATTTTCACAAACACCAAATCACATGCGATTCACTTTCCTCCAATTGGCATTGGCCTTGACCCTGCCCGCTCTGGTGCAAGCGCAATGCACTGAAATCTTCATTTCCGAGTACTGCGAAGGCACCGGTAACAACAAAGGCGTGGAGTTTTACAACCCCACAGGCGAAGCCATCGATCTCTCGGCCTACCAACTTCAGCGTTGGAGCAACGGGGAAGGCACCGCAACCGACTGGACCGACCTCATCGGCACCATCGAACCCTACGGCACGTGGGTATTGGTGAACGGCCAAACCGAGGATGTGGATTTGGGCGGTGGCGCGACCTCACCTGCTTGCGACCCTGAGATGCAGGCCTACGCGGACCAATTGGACAATCCCTACCCCGCTCCCACATACATGAACGGCGACGACGCGCTCGTGCTGGTCAAAAACGAAACCACCGTGGTGGACATTTTCGGTAAGCCCGGTGAAGACCCTGGCGTGGCGTGGACCAACGACGAAGCAAACGGCTACATCGACATCGGAGATGGCGCAGCCTGGTTGACTTCCAACCACACCCTTCGCCGCAAGTACGATGTAATGGGCGGTGTGACGGTTCCTCCTGTCAGCTTCAACACCTTCCTCGAATGGGACACCCTCGTGGTCAACACATGGGATGGCCTCGGCATGCACAGCTGCGCTTGCAGCCCGAACGAATTGGAAGAGTTGCCAGCCGTTGAAACTGCTGTATTCCCCAACCCTTCTGCCAACGGCAATTTGACCCTTACGGCCACTGACGCCATCGAGCGCATCACTGTATTCTCGGCTACAGGTCAAATGCTTCGCGATGAAAACATGGCGAAAGCCGTGCGTGAGTTCGCGTTGACCGACCTCGCGAGTGGAACCTACTTCGTGAACATCCACCTCTCTGAGGGGCGCACCTTTGCGCACCGCGTAGTGATTCAATAAGCATTTGATGAAGCGATTGGCAATTGCAAGCTTGGCCCTCTGGCTGAGTGCAGCGGCTTGGGCGCAATCCGGCAAAATCACCGGTGTTGTGTCGGACGCCATCACAGGT
>CAXREW010000030.1:0-2843 GCA_964229455.1 Flavobacteriaceae bacterium
ACAGCCAATTCCAAATGCAAGCCGGCGTGACCGGCATCAACACCATCCGTATTTACAATCCCGTCAAGCAAGGCCTTGAGCGAGATCCGGACGGGTTGTTCATCAAAGAATGGGTGCCAGAACTGGCTGACATGCCCATTGAATCCCTCCACGCACCGTGGACCCAGCCGCCGATGGAACGCCTTTGGAGTGGGGTGGAATCGACCTATCCAGAACCCATTGTGTCGGCGGAGGCCGACGGTCGCGCTGCCCGTGAAAAACTATGGCAGTTCAAGCGCAGCCAAGCAGTACGCGAAGAAGCCATGCGCATCCTCCGGGTCCACGTGGCGCCCTCGCCATTGGATTGATTGCTGCATCTTTGCGGCATGATGAAGAAAGCGCACGCGTTTGTGGTCGGGTCGATGATGCTCGTCGCCACAGGCTGCAATGAGCCCGCCGCCCCAACCAATGGAGCCTTCAAGGTCCAGTATGAGGTCTACGCACCGCACATCGATACGATTCCGTTTTTGGCCGGCAGTGCGGAGGCCTTGGGCGGGTGGCGACCTGATGGTGCGGCCTTGGAGTCGGTTGGAAATGGCACCTACCGGGGTGCCTTCGACACCCCGGCTGCTGAAGTGGAATGCAAGTTGACCTTGGGAACATGGGCGACGGAAGCCCTCGATAGCGAGGGGTACTTGCGCACGAACCGCATCCTCAAGATTGCTTCAGACACACTCATTCGCGATACCGTGATGGCGTGGAACGATGGCACGGCGACATCGCGGGTGTACGGTCAGGTGACCGGCAACGTAGAAGCATTAGGTGAAATCGAGATTGACGGCTTGTTGCCGCGCAAAGTGTGGGCGTGGGCACCGGAAGATGGACGAAAGGTGTCGACCGTGCTGCTCATGCACGATGGACGGAATTTGTTCGACCCCGCCTTGGCCAACTTTGGGGTGGATTGGGGCGTGGATGAAGTGGCAACGGAAATGCTCGAGGGGGATGTTGCTGTGGCAGTACTGGGTATCGATTGCACGGACGAACGCTTCACCGATTACAGTTGGACGGATGCAGGCCGAAGCTACGCGGAGTGGTTAGCGACAGAAGGCATCGCGATGGCACGTGCCCAATTCAATTGCGCTGAAGCCACGAAATTTTATGTGGCCGGCTCGTCGATGGGTGGCTTGATTTCGCTCATCGCGTTAGAACAGCACCCCGAAGCGTTTGACGGGGCGATTTGCATGTCGCCGGCGTTTGCCTACAAAGGATTTGATCACAGCGTAGTCCTCCAAGCGCAGGGGCTGCGATTCAGGCAGCGACCGGTGTGGATTGACAACGGCACGGTCGGACTTGAAGCTGAGCTCCAACCGGGCATCGACCGCATGACGGCATTGCTCGAGGCAGAAGGCGCATGCGCGACCACCAAGATTTACGATGGGGCGCGTCACTTTGAAGCGGATTGGGGTGAACGCTTGGCGGAGGCCATCACCTGGGTGAATGGACAAAGTTGCGCTGAACGGCCCTGAACTTTGAGCGTATCTTTGCTGCGTACGATTTACGTTTAGACGTCGGTTTGTTCCAGCCTTATGATTCCGGAGCACCGACCGAATTAATAGCGGTATGCGATTATTTGATTTTGCCTTCGTTCCGAATTACCCGGAACCCCTCGACCGACTCAAAGCCTTGGCTGCCAACGAACACTGGGGCAAAGGCGGACGGATGCTCAAAAGCTACTTCAACCACATGTTCGACAAGGTTATCGAGGATGGCTTGCTCAGCGTGCATCCGGATGGCCAATCTGCGGTGTTTCACACCGGCTTGCTCACCCGGAGCGATCAGGACATTTATGCCGTTTTCGTACCCAACGAGCGGGATGACGCGCAGGATTGGTTCTTTCGTGGTTTCAGTACCCGCGACGGTTTAGGGCTTGGCGATATTCTGCAGGGATACGAGGAGTTGCCGGTTCGTCCGCGCTTCATCACACGCGCTGAGCAGGCGTTTTACGCCCCGCAATCGGGCGCGCCCGAATGCGATTGGACGCGCCTGTGGGCCGAAAACGTAAGCCGCATCCCGCGCCAGTTGATCCACGACGCGACGGACGACCGCATCCTTTTGCCGGATCTGCGCGATGTGGGGAAGGAGGCGTACATGGATTGCTTGGATGAAGCGGCGCGTCGTCTCGTGGATGACGAGGGCATGAAGCGCTTGGTCGATTGGTTCGAGGCGGCGTTGGACCGCACGTTGGACAGGCTTCACATGGATTACAAGCTCGCTGTTCCCGCATGGCATGCCAAGGGCAAATGCGTTGCGTTGGCGTTGCCGCTTCACGTGCACCAGCGCGATGCAAATGTGGCCTTAGCTGTTGAATGGGACGCAGCACAGGGATGTTACGTGGGGCTCAATTTGCTGACCATGGAGATGGCCTACAACAACGCCCGACTCATCGCCCGCCCTGAAGCAACGTGGTTGGTTGAAGCGAATCACCTGCGTTCCAAGCGACCTACTGAGGGCCATCGATCCCCTGCACATACCGATCGATGATGTGCAAGGAGTCGCTATACCCGGCACCTTCAAAACCTACAAACGCTCCTTGAGGACACAGATCGAGGTAACAGCGGAGATAGCCCTCTGCTAGCGGCCAATAGGACCAATGCCATTTCTCTTCTTGGTACCCGGTGCGCCCATTGCGCATGTCCCCGTACACTTGTACAAATCCGTAGTCGTAAGCGTTGTCGAGGAGCCACGCATACACCGCAGCGCCTGCGCCGCTTTCGAAATGTTCGTTTTCCAAGGCGTTCAAATCCACATCGGTGCCCCAGTGGTGGCGAGACGATCCAGGCATCGAACTGTAACGCAGGATTTCC
>CAXREW010000031.1:0-5019 GCA_964229455.1 Flavobacteriaceae bacterium
CGATGACGCGCTCGATGAGGGCCACGCGTACTTGCTCCACCGCGTCGGTGTGTTCCATGACTTCAATCAAGTGAACACCAAATGACGTTTCAACGGCTCCAATCTTACCGGGCTTGTTTTCGAAGCAGAAATCTTCGAAGGGCTTCACCATGCGTCCACGTGGGAACAAATCGTAGAACCCACCTTTCGACTTGGATCCGGGGTCCTCGCTGAAACGCTCCGCCAAATCCTCGAACGAGGCGCCGCGGCGCAGCGCACGCTTCAAGCTGTCGGCGCGGTCCATCAATACGGCCATTTCTTCGGCGTCTTGTGGGTTGTCAGCCTTGAGCAAAATGTGGCGGCATGCAGCGCTGTCAGGTTCGCTGAAAAACTCCATGACCTTCGCCAATCGGTAGCTCGTCTTCTTTTGGTAAGGACCGATGAGGTCGCCTGCCTTCGCGTCAAAGAAGGTCGCTTCGTTCACATCGGTTTCCACATCGCTCTTGCGCAATACGGTTGCCGTGAAGGGAGCTTCATTCGTGTTCGCTACGAACAAGCTGTCGCTGTCTTCGGTGTTTTCCCAGACCGTTTTGATCGCAGCCAAGTCGGCTTCGATGGCTGCCGCATCTTCAGCAGAAGCCTGCAATGGAATGCGGGCAAACGTGATGTTGCGGCCTGCGTTCTGTTTGTACTGGGCTTCGTTCTTGTGGGCTTTGTAGTAAGCCTTGACGTCGCCATCAGTTACGTTGATTTCCGACTCGTCGATGGAGCTGAACGACTTGAACACGTAGTTGAAGTTCACCTTGCGGTTTGCGCCAGCGTGGTCGTACTTGCCCTCCAGGGAGTTGGAGTAGATGCCAGAAACGACGAGGTTGTCGTACTTCTCGCGAATGCGCTTGGCCACGATGAGGCGCTTGTAGGACATGAAGTCGGCGATGCCGCGAGCGGTGCCCAACATCGCGTCGAAGTTCTGCTGCCAGAACCCTTTGGTTTCTGCATTGGAGTAGAACGCACGGTTCATGTACGGTGAGAACGCCGTACCGAAGAGCATTTCTTCGTATTCTTCGTCGCTGACTGTCAATCCCAACGCGTCGAAGTCATCCCCGAGAACGATTTCTGACGTGATGTCGTTCCACACTTCCTCGGCCAATTGATCGCCACTGAAGCCCAGTCGGCGGCGCTCTTGAACTTCCATCTGGTACTGCGCACCGGATACGGCCACCCCATTTACTTCACCGACGTCGCGGCTTCCGTTTTGGCCAAACAAAGCCATCACTGCGTCATAGGGAACCAAAAACCCGAGCATGCCGATGCCGATCATCACAATCAGCAGGCCTTGTCGGTTTCGAATTTGTTGAATCATTGACATGATAAACGTGTCTTTTTTAAGGTTTGCGAAGATAAGGGAAATCCAATATCTCCGGGCGTTTTTACGTGTTGTGCCTCCTTAAACGGCAAACGTGCTGTTGAGGTTTCAACTGTTTTCCTCCGAAATCACGTGCAGGATGACCGTCTGCACTTTGTTTCCACTCACTTCTTCCACTTCGATGGTGAAGCCGTCGAGTGCCAATGTGTATCCCGCCCCGGGAATGTCTTCGGCGTAGTGAATCACCAGCCCTCCGAGCGTTTCGTAAGCGTCGTTCAACGGCAATTGGAGGTCGAACCGTTCGTTCAGGTCTTCCACGTCGAGGCGCGCCGAGAACCGCCATTTCCCCGTGTCCAACGCCTCTTCAATCAGTTCTTCTTTGTCGTGCTCATCCTCGATGTCGCCCACCAATTGTTCCATGATGTCTTCCATCGTCAAAATGCCCGACGTGCCTCCAAATTCGTCTACGACGATGGCCAAATGCCGCTTGCGTTGCTTGAAGCGCTTGAGCACATCATCCGCCGGCATCGGTTCAGGCACCACGAACGTCGGGTGCAGAATCGTCTTGATGGAGGTCGGGTTCTTGAACAGGTCCTTCGAGTGCACGTACCCGATGGTTTGGTCGATGTCTCCCCGGTAGACGACAATCTTGCTGAGGCCTTTCGAGATGAACAGCTCCCTCACCTCATCAAGGGGTGTTTCCAGGTCCACGGCGACGACCTCGTTTCGTGGGATGAGGCAGTCGCGGGCTAGAACCTTGTTGAACTCCAGCGCATTCTGCATGATTTGCAGCTCGTGCTCCAGCTCCTGCTCGGGTTCCATTCGTCCGCTCATTTCGCGTATGAAGTGATCGAGGTCGGTCGCGCCCAGTTGCTCTTCATCCTCATCGCTCCCGGTCGAACGACCGACGAGTCGGATGGAGAAATTGCTCAGCCCCACGACAAGCAACCCTGGTAACAGCAGCAGGTAGTGGATGATGACCAGCGGGACCGTAAAAAACTTGAGCCAAAAGTTCGCATTGCTGTGGAACAAGGCTTTGGGAATGAACTCAGCCACCCCCACAATGACCACCGTCGTAATCAATGTTTGCACTGCCAACACCAAAATTGGTTGTGCGGCTTCCGTCCAGTCGCTCACGCCGAAAAGCCCGTGGCTGACGAGCGCCCCGGATTCCAATCCGCAAAACACCAAAGCGAGGTTGTTGCCAACGAGCATGGTGGCAATGAAGAGCTTGGTGCGCGACGATAGGTGGGTGAGGATGCGGCCCTGCCAACTGCTTTTTGAATCCAGTTCGAGTTGCAGGCGGTTCGCCGAAACGAAGGCAATCTCCATTCCGGAAAAGAAAGCGGAGGCGACGAGGGCCAATCCGATGATTAAAAGCGAACTCGAGGGGTCAGGATCCATGGGTCAAGGCTAGAACAAACCTAATCATTCCGGGCGTTACTTCCGCGCTCGAGGCGTTGGCGAAAAAAACGGCGGAACCCGTACCATGCTGCAGCCAGTGCAGGCAAGACCAGTGATTGTTTCTGTTGCGCCCAACCGTCCTCCCAAATGAAATACCCGGATGCCGCAACACAGCAGACGATGATGCCAATCCAAAAGCGTTCAGCCATGCGGTTGACGCGGTGCAGTTGTTCTTCGTTCATAGTCGTTGAGTCCGATGCAAACCTAACGCAATTCGGTCCCTTCCAGCACCATTTCGCCTCGGGGTTTAATGATGCGGTAGGTCTCAAACCGCGCATCCGATTCAAGCCCTTCGCCATAGATGACCCCATCGGCAGTGCGAATTGTAACCGGCCGGTTGGTCCATACCCGGTTCGAATCCTCCGACCACACGAGGTATTCGGTTTCCAACACATCGCCTTCAGCGTTTTCGAGGGTAACAGCGTGCTTCGCGATGAGCCGCAGGTTCTTTTCGTCCAGGGTGGCCCAGTCCGCCGTCATGTGCGCTTCATGGTTGGCCGCATCTCCGCCGATGAACAATTCGAAGCCGGACCGCACTTCCACAACATCTTCGGACACTTCGGCGTTGCCGCGTTCTTCTCGGCGCAGCTCTCCCGCATGGAGCTCGTGGAGAATCACTCCGCGTTCACTGTACCTAAAAGTGCCATTGATGACGGTTTGAACGGGACTTGTTTCGTCCGCCAAGACATCGGAAACATCCGAGTCAGAATTCGCACATCCGAGCAAAAGAAAAGCCGCCCAACCTGCCATCCAAAAGGAGTTCAGTGCTGAGCGGCTAGAATGTGTTGTTTGTCGGAGCACGTCCGGTCAGTCAGTGGTGCTTAGCGCACGCGAATGGTGGTTGATTCGCCTGCACAAGGACATCCTCCAATGGATGGAATGGTGATGGCGTCGCCCGTGGACTTGCCCACCGCGAAAATCTCATCAACGCTAGGGAACTGTTTGCTGTTCGCGTTGAGTTTTTTCTGCGCTGTGGCTTTGATGTCTTCGTCGCCTCGGCTGATCGCCATGCTGTAATAGTCGCACGCACGCAAGTAGGCCAAGCGGCTGCCCAAGGCGCCGTCATCGCATTGCTTCGCTGCGCCAGCAATGGCATCGCCGATGAGCATGTAGGCCTCTGCGCTTTCCGGGTTGTTGGCGAGCACCTTCTGGGCGTACGAACGCGCCGTGCCGGACTTGCCTAAGAAGGAAGCGATTTTCCCTGCCTTCAGCAAGTAGGTTTCCAACTCCGCACAGTCGGCACACATCTCAACAGCCTCTACCATGTAAGCGAAGGCTTCGCCGAAGTTTTCGACCTTGGCCTGCTCGTTGCCAATGGCATAAGCAGAAGGGTGGCTCGGCGTTTCGTTGTGCACCTCGATAGCCACCGGCAAGTACAAGTCGTTGTCGGTGCAATCCTTCTGGTTCAAAAGGCGCAAGACTTTCTGCTTCAGCTCGAAGTTCGCCGAATCCGCAGCTACTTTTTCGCTCAAAACAGGAACCATGTCCTCACACTGTGCGATCGCAATGAACACTTCGTCGAGGTTTCCCTTGGCCTTTTCGTAGTCCTCAACGTCATCCGCCTTGCCGGCTTCCGTGGCCGCCGCGATGCCTTGATCGAGGTAGTCCATCAAGGTCAGGTACTCCGTGAGCATTTCGCCCAACTTGGCCTTCGCTTCCGCGTCATTTTCCATGCGCTTCATGGCGTAAAATGAGGTGACGTAGTAGGTGCTGAGGGTAGCTGGCGAGGACGCAGCGCCCAAGCAATCGATGCTCTCTTTGAACATGGCGTTGGCTTCTGCCGCACCATCCTTTTTGTACAAGCGGTAGTAATCGGTAGCCTTGTAAGCTAACACAGAGCACCGGTTATTCGGATTTTTTTGCGTCTCGGGGAATAGATCCATCCTCAAGTCGTAGAACATAAAAATGCTGTCTTGAATTTTTTTTGCACGGTCAGCATTCTCGGGTTTCTTTAGTTCTTTCTTCAGGAAGGTTACACCATCTCGCACCAGGTTTTCCGTGGCACTGAGTGGGCATACCTCACATGCTTTTTTCCATTGCACGTATGCCTCATCATAATCTTTCTGCTTTTTGTAGCTGCGGTAAACACTGATTTTTTCTCTGCAATCCTGCTGCTGTTCCTCTGTCTCTCCATAGCGGTCTTGAGCGCTTGCCAGTGCGGGCGCCAAGATCAGCAACGCAAAAATTCCGCGAACGATCAATTTCATGGT
>CAXREW010000032.1:0-2891 GCA_964229455.1 Flavobacteriaceae bacterium
CTCGGGCTTCCCGTCGCTTGGTGTCGATTTCTTCCGCGCGTTTGCCCCCCATCTCCTGCGTCAACAGCACCCGCTCCGCCCGGTAGGCCATTTCCAAACGCTCCACCGCATCCAATTTCATCTCAATCTCCACCTGCCAATCCACGGCCATCTGGTTCAATTGTCCCTGAGCGTCCGAATATTCCGGCAAGTGCAACAACACATAATCAGTATCGATGTAGGCGAATTTTTGCGCATTCGCATGGTACCCCACCACCAAGGCCAGGCCCAACACAATCCATGATTTTGCTCTCATCTTCATCTAAATTTCAATTACAAATCTCCCATATTCATGCCAATGCTGAAATGGAATTGTCCCCGTGACATGTTCGGGAGGGTCGGCACATCGTCCAGACGCCATCCGTAATCCAAGCCCAACAAGCCAAACATCGGCAGGAATAACCGCATGCCCACACCTGCTGAACGGTACACTTCAAACGGATTGAACTCCCGTGCATCGGCCCATGTCTTGCCCGCATCCATGAAGGCCAAGGTGTAGATCGTAGCACTTGGATTCGTGCTCAATGGATAGCGCAATTCTGCACCGTACTTGGCGATGACTGGGGCGCCTGTGTTTTGGTTTGGCATCGTCAGCGATAAGTCGTCGAACCCACGGAGGTTGATGATCTCCCTTCCGTCCAAAACAAATCCGCTCAAGAATACCCCGCCTAGGTAGAACCGCTCAAACGGAGACAGCCCGACCGCTCGGTTGTATTGCCCAATCAGCCCTACTCCCGCGTGCGTACGCAACACCAATGTGCGCGGATTCTCTCCCGCCGATTGGGTCAGCGGCGTGTACCACTCGGCTTTGACCTTCCACTTGTGGTATTCCACCCACCGGAAACGGTCCTGGTCGCTCATGCCTTCGTAGTAGGTGCCTTCCGGGCGGAACTTGCTGTAAGGCGGTGTAGCCTTGACCGAAAGCGAGATGTTGGAACCCCAAACCGGATAAATCGGATCCGAAATCGAGTTGCGTGCCAGCGTAAAATTGGCGGCGAGGTTATTCGCGACACCGTCGGAGAAGCTGAAGAACACCCCGTAATTGTCCAGGTTGAAATGCTGGTAGCTCAAGGCGACGTTCATGGTGAACCAGTCGTCTGGCTTTTTCCAGCGCTGGCCAAAGCCCACTTGCACCCCCGTAATTTCAAGGGATTGACGCAATTCGTTGAACTCTCCTTCAATGCGCTTCGGCTGACCATTGGATTGGATGGATCGCCACGCCGAGAAGCTCAGAGCGTTGGGTTTTTTGCCGCCCAACCAAGGCTCCATGAAGCTCAAGTTGTAGCTCTGGAAAAACAAGCCATTGGATTGCGCCCGGATGGAAAGCCGCTGGCCGTCCCCGGTCGGAATGGGCTTCCAAGCGCCCTTCTTGAACATGTTTTTGGCGCTGAAATTGGTGAAACTCACCCCGAGGGTGCCCACCACGCGGCCACCGCCCCAACCGCCGGACAGCTCAATCTGGTCGGATGGTTTTTCTTCGACGGTGTATTCAATGTCCACGGTACCATCTTCCGGATGCTGGATGGGGTTGATGCCAAACGCTTCCTGGTTGAAGTAATTCAACTGGGCCAATTCACGCTGGGTCCGGATGATGTCCGTTCGGCTGAACAAGTCCCCGGGGCGCGTCCGGATCTCCCGGTAGATGACGTGATCGTTGGTCTTGGTGTTGCCCTGAACGATGACTTTGCCAATTCGGAATTGCTTGCCCTCCATCATGCGCACCTCGATGTCTATGGTGTCATTTTCGATGCGCGTCTCAATGGGCATCGCTTGGAACGTGAGGTAGCCGTCGTCCTGGTAGAGCGAACTCAAATCAAGCCCTTTCGGATCCATGAAGACCCGCGTTTCGAGGCGTTCCAAATCATACGTGTCGCCGCGCTTGATGCCCAGAATGGAATCGAGCTGGGTGCTGCGGTACTTGGTGTTTCCCGTGAACGAGATTTCACCAAAATGGAACCGATTGCCTTCGCTGACATCGATTTTCACCCCCACCAATCCTTCCGGCAACCGGTAGATGGAATCGCCCAAAACCCGGGCGTTGCGGTAGCCCTCCTTGTTGTAAAGCGCGATGATCTCGCCGTGGGCTTGGTCGAGGTTGGCTTCGACAAATTTGCTGGACTTGAAGATGCGGTACCACCGCTTCTCCTTGAGGTCTTTCATCGCGCGGAGCACCTGCTTGCTCTCCAGGTTGGCGACGCCGTCGACCACAATTTCACCGACCTTGATTTTTTCGCCCTTGTCGATGGTGATGTTCAACTTGGCGCCGTTTTCAAACGACGTGTCAGCGGATTGGGTGATGGAAATATCGGCATCCCAGAATCCCTTGTCGTGGTAGTAATCCCGCAGTCGCTTGCGCGCCGTCACCATGACGTTTTCGTTCACCACGCGTCCAGTGAGCAAGTCGATTTTGCCCCGCAATGTCTCCTGCTCCGACCGGTTGACCCCTTCGAATGTGTAGCGCGTCAGGCGCGGCAATTCGTCTACTCGGATGACCAAGTAAACTTGGTTGTCGCGGACTTCGGCCAACTCAATGGAAATGTCTTCGAAGAGGTTTTGCGCCCAGAGGTTGCGAATGGCCCGGGTGATTTCCTCTCCTGGGATGGTCAGCTCCTGGCCGATTTGCAACGCACTGAACAGCTTGACCGCTTGGGCATCGGTGTAATCCGCCCCAAGGACTGTCAAACCGGCAAGGGTGTATTTCTTGTCGTAATCCGCCGCGGTCGGAACTTGAGCCCACGCCACCTGTGTCGCACACACCACGAGTAGGGTGCAGCCAAGCAACAGGGATTGCATCACGGCTTTTCCGGTCTTCTTCATTTCGATTCAACGTTGTGGTTGGTGTCCAACAAGCC